>JAFAHI010000753.1 GCA_019237325.1 Verrucomicrobiota bacterium
AAGCTCGATTCGGAGCGCCATGAATGCTTCCAGGATCTTCCGGCTTAGATCGCGTTTTCCCAGGTCGAAGCTATTTCGAGCGAGTTGCTGCGTAATCGTGCTTCCACCTTGCAACAGCGTGAAGTGACTCAAGTTGCTAGTGAAGGCGCGGGACACGCCGACAAGATCAACGCCGTGGTGTTCGTAAAACCGGGAATCTTCTCTAGCCAAGAGCGCTTTTTTGAAGAGCGGCGATATTTGGTTCACGTTGACTAGAATCCGATTTTCGCCGTAGAGCCGGCTGTAAACATTGCCATCGACGTCGTAAATCCAGCATCGCTCTGGAATGTGGCCGACTTGTCGCAGGTCGAAGGAAAGCGACCAACCGAGATAAACTGCCACCACCAATCCGACGGCGATGATTCCTTCAACGATCAGCGCAAACAGGAACCGGCTTACAAACCCAATCGTCAAGAACGCACCCGGCACACTCATCTAGCTCTTTTCGTTCACCGCTGAGCGAGAGGATGCAATTCCTCCCGAACCAAACTCTGAAGCCTGCTCGGCTTGAAAAACTTCGGCATCACCATGCTCCATTCCTGACATTCTCACTCGTCCCAGGACATCTCCGTCGTTCCCGACGTTAGATCCGGTCGCCGCTCAACGGTGCGTTTAAGTGCTTCCGCTTTGCGCCACGCTTCAATAGCGGCGTGATTCCCGGAAAGTAAAATCTTAGGTACCTTCAAGCCCCGGAAATCCGCGGGTCTGGTGTAATGGGGATACTCCAGAAGCCCATTATTGAAGGACTCGTCTGTGGCCGAGTCCGCTTCTCCGAGAACACCGGGAATCAAGCGGGCAACCGCATCGACGACCAGTGTCGCGGCAATCGCGCCGTTGGTAAGAATATAGTCTCCGAGAGATAATTCCTCGTCGACCAAATGATCGGCCACTCGCTGATCGACCCCTTCGTAATGTCCGCACACGAATATGAGATGGGACTTTTCCGCTAACTCCCGCGCCTTTTGCTGCGTGAAACGCCGGCCTGTTGCGGACATCAGGATCACATGAGACCCGGGCCGCCGAATCGCTTCTACAGCCGCGAAGATTGGTTCCGCTTTCATCACCATACCTGGGCCGCCACCGTAAGGCGGTTCATCGGTTATACGGTGCTTACCGCTCGCCCATTGCCGAAGATCAAGACACCGTACCCGGATCAGGCGGTTCTCTTGAGCCTTTCCCAATATACTTTCCGAGAAAGCTCCTTCACAGAGCCCTGGAAAAAGCGTCAAGATATCGAACTCAATCATCAACGACCGAAAGCTTCCCTCCTTTGCACGGAGAAGTCTATAGGGGAAACATCCGATAGGTTCGCGCTTGCCGACCGCTAGAAAAAGGTCAGAACGCCTCGCCGCATCAGCAAGGATAACAGATTCCCGATGGTCACCACTTCTCGTCTAGACGGACTTTGGGAGCGTGTGAGCGTATTTCTCCACGAGCTCCTGAGCCTCTCGACGAGCATCATTACAGCACTGGTGATGTGTTGGAGTCCTAATCTTCATCGGTTGGTCCTTTTTGATCGCATGGATCAATGCCTGTTGCCGATGAAGCAACTTCTTGGGGGTACACATCTTGGCCGGTAAAATAGCATCTCTTCGCTAAAAGCCAAGAATGGAGATCGTCGCACGTTCCGCGGATGAATTCTTCGAACGTATCAAGCTAAGCGGGCCGCCAGAATCAGTTATCAGGAATCAGTATGACAGTAATCAGTAAAAGAGATCAGAAGTCCCGACTGATTAGTGACTTACTGGTTACTGATAACTTTTGGCGATCCGGCATTTTCTTCGATTGATTTGCCGGACCCCGCAAGCAAGTTTCCTGAAAAAATGGACCTTAACCTCGATCTCGAAAAAATTGAGCTTCAAGAGAGCGAATTGATCTTACCCAAGTTTGACTTTGAGATCGCTTGGCAAATTGGTGCTCGATTGCGTGATATCGGAATCACTCGCCGATTCCCCATTGTTGTTGATGTAAGATACTTTGGCCAACCGCTCTTTTATAGTGCATTGCCGGGTAGCGTTCCCGACAACGCAGAATGGATTCGTAGAAAGAGTAATACGGTTGCGCGGTTTCACCGTAGTTCCTATCGAGTTGGCTTAACGCTACAGCAAGCCGGTACGACGCTTTTAGACCGATTTGCATTGGCTTCAACCGACTACGCGTCCCACGGAGGAGTGTTCCCCGTGCACGTCAAAGACGCCGGCGTAATTGGTTCCATCGGCGTCTCAGGTCTTCCTCAAAGAGACGACCACGAGTTAGTCGTCGAAGCTCTTTGTCTTACTCTCAACCGCGACTACGCCTCTCTCGCGCTCCCAAAAGCGTGAGCCCCAGAGTTTTAGGTTATAGGTTTTAGGTTCGACGTTTTAAGTTACAGGCCGATCATGGGCCAACCTAGAACCTAAAACTTAAAACCTAGAACCTAAAACTCTCATTCGTTGACGGCGCTCCCGGCGTTGTTACGTTGTCCCATGGCTGACTCTGTATCCTCAGCCGTATCGAGGCGTGAATTTCTCTATTCCGTCGCGGTTGCCGCCGCACCGGTCGTGTTCCTCGCTCAGATTCAATCAAGCCTCGGCCAGGATACCGGCTCCGCACTATTGGAACCTACGCCGGCTGTGGGTGACGATGATCTCCAAGCGACGCCGCAGGAAACGATCGGTCCCGCATTTAAACCGGATTCGCCGTTAAAAAATAACTTTCGTGAATCGGGCGTTACCGGCGTTCTCGTGACCCTGACGGGGTTTGTACTTGATCGGAAAGGAAAGCCGATAAAGGAGGCGGTGCTCGATTTTTGGCATGCCGATGCCGACGGCCAATACGACTTCACCGGTTTTCGATGTCGGGGGCATCAGTTCACTGAGGCCAATGGCAGATATGAGCTGCAAACCATTCTCCCCGGCGCCTATCCGGGCAGAACCCGGCATTATCATGTCCGGCTACAAGCCTCACCCGGCCCGATTCTAACAACCCAGCTCTATTTCCCCGGCGAACCTCGCAACTCCTCCGATTTCCTCTTCTGCCGAGACTTGGTGGTGAACATTCGTGACACCAATCAAGGTCGCCTGGCTAACTTCAATTTCGTGCTTGAAACCGCCGACTGACGCGTGAGAG
>JAFAHI010000006.1 GCA_019237325.1 Verrucomicrobiota bacterium
GATGAAGTAACACCACGTTGGGTGACCGGGATCCCGGCGTAAGCAGGTACCGCGATGGCAGAAGTAATTCCGGGTACGATCTCGAACGGAATCCCAGCCTGGGCGAGGATTTCAGCCTCTTCAGCACCGCGTCCAAAGACAAACGGATCTCCCCCTTTTAAACGGACGACCAACTTGCCGTCTTTGGCTCTCTGCAGCATCAGTTCGTTGATTTCCGTCTGAGAGAGGGTATGGGCGCCGGCCTGTTTGCCCGCGTAAATAATCTCCGCGTCCGGACGCGACCAGCTCAAAATTTCTGGATTGGAGAGGTAATCGTAAACGATGACGTCGGCCTGTTCGACGGCTTCTTTGGTTCTGAGCGTCACCAATCCGATATCTCCGGGTCCCGCGCCCGCTAAGATGCATTTACCTATCTTCGGCATAAATCTCCCGATACAAAACTTCAGCAACATCTAAGGGCGCCTTAGCTGGCATAGTAACCGAGCCCTGGCGCAATTTCCCCGCCTCTTCGAAAACGATGGCAGCCAATATCATCGTATCGCCCTCTACTTTAGCATAGACGCCGATAGGCACACTGCAGCCGCCGCCGACCAAACGAAGAAACTCTCGTTCGGCGGTGACGCAATCCCAGGAAACGGGATCATTAATCCGGCTCAAAATAGAGCGAACCGCAGAATCATTTGCCCGGCATTGTAGGGCGATAGCGCCCTGGCCGGCAGCCGGCAGCAACCCGGTAAGGTTGGTGACAAACAAGCTGGTGTCGAGGAAGCTCAAACGTTCCTGCTCCGGCGCCAACTGCAGCCGCCTGAGGCCAGCTCGCGCAAGAATGAGCGCTGACCATTCCTGGTTGCGAACGAGCTTCTCAAGCCGCGTCGGAACATTTCCGCGCACGTCACAAACCCGGATATCAGGCCGGCAATGGCGGATTTGTTCGGCTCGGCGCGGGCTACCAGTTGCGACTAAAGATCCTTCCGGTAAGGCGTCCAATCCGCCGGGTATCTTTGAAACGAGGACGTCCACCGGGTCTTCGCGCGGCAGCACCGCTTCGATGATGAGGTGCTCCACGGGCTCAGTGGGCAGATCTTTCAGAGAATGGACAGCCAGATCGATCTCTTTGCTGAGAAGGGCCTGTTCCAATTCCTTCGTAAACAAGCCCTTGTCGAAATTTTTGCCGGAATCTTTCAAAGCCAGATCCAGACGTTGATCACCGATCGTTTTGATGACGCGGATGTCGACCGCGTCCGCGGCGCCCGGTCTTAACAGGGCGTCCTTAGCGATCTCTGCTTGGGCCAGCGCCAGCCGGCTCCCTCTGGTTCCAACGACGATGTTCATCTTCAGTTGGAGCGCGCCTCGCTTCCGCCTTCGCCAAGCCTACGGGCGCGACTCGTTGCGAGGCCGACGAAGCGACACTCGGCCTCATTTCTCTTTTCAGTTGGCCTGGCCATCAACCGGAGCCCTGAGCGAAATCTGATTAACACGCGACGGTGTGGCAGCATCCCGATTAGTCGGCCTCGCAACGAGTCGCGCCCGTAGGCTTGGCGAAGGCGGAAGCGAGGCGCGCTCCAGGATTTATCATCGGGTTGGCCGACTTCTCTAACCAGTTCTGAAATTCAAGTACGTGCTTTGCGATCAGGCGATCACCGCCAGCGGCTTCTTGTTTCCGTGCTTCCATCGAGCGTTCCGCCATCGATTGCAAAGCGTCTAGATCATACACGTACACGCCATCTAAGCGGTGCACATCGGGATCGATATCCCGAGGGACAGCGACGTCAATCATGAACAAGGGGCGATCGCCCCGACGCTTCAAGACCGGACCAATTTTTTCCACGGTAACAATTGCGTGGGGAGCCGAGGTCGACGTCACCAGAATGTCCAGATCAGCAAATTCTTTTTCCCATTGCTCGAAACGGATTGCTCGGCCGCCGGTTTCCTGCGCCAACACTTGGGCTCGGTCAAATGATCGGTTCGAGACGAAAATCTGACGAGCGCCTCGGGTCTTGAAGCTGCGGGCCATTTTCTCGCTGGTATCACCGGCGCCCAGCACCATGACCTTACAGCCTTCCAGCTTACCGAAGATCTGTTCGGCGAGATCGACGGCGACGGACCCTACAGAAATGCTGCCTCTGCCCACCGCCGTAGACGATCGAACCTGTTTACCGACGTGAAAAGACTTCTGGAAAAGCTTGTTCAACCGGCGGCCGGTCGCCTTTTCCCGAACTGCCGTTTCATAGGCGCGCTTTACCTGGCCAAAAATTTCGGTCTCGCCCACCACCATAGACTCCAGTCCTGAAACTACCCGAAAAAGGTGATGCACACAGCTCTCAGCCCAGAGTCCGAAAAAGTGGGGCTCATCGCCCGAGCGCAGCCCCTTATAAAACTCCTGAAAGAAGCGGGCGGGAGGGAGCTGAGAAACTCCGCCGGCCACATAAAACTCGGTTCGGTTGCAGGTCGACACGATCAGCCCTTCTTCGACGCCTTCGATTGTCCTAAGCCGTAG
Source organism: Verrucomicrobiota bacterium (assembly GCA_019237325.1). Taxonomy (GTDB): domain Bacteria; phylum Verrucomicrobiota; class Verrucomicrobiia; order Chthoniobacterales; family JAFAMB01; genus JAFAVN01. The sequence goes on from JAFAHI010000006.1 coordinate 2,498, forward strand.
TAGCGCCTCCGGTAGAGCAGAATCTGCAATTGCGAACCGTTCTCGAATTTCGACGCTCGCGGTTTGATGGCTTAATCCGAAGCAGGAAATGTTCATCTTACCGGAGGCATTTCTGAGATAAAGCGGATACCCCAGAACATACTTAACAAGAGGCCAAAAACGACGATGGAGAGCGTAGCCACCCATCTGGTTGCCATCGAGTGCCGGATCCGGGCCAGCAAGATGCCGCCGTAAAGGGCCCAGATCACGAGCGACCACGCGACTTTCCGCCAATCAACATCTTGGCCGATCATGAACCCGGTAGCTAAGCCGATGCTGAAAAGCCCGAAACCGAGCCAAAGCAAGCGGGAATTAGCCACAACCAACGTTCGGATGGGGGGCAAACGGAAGAACACCAATGAGGGTCGCCGGGTCTTCAGCTGGCGTTCCTGGATGAGGTACATCAGGCCAGCCAGACCCGCGAGAGCGAATGCCCCGCAAGCGACGATCGAAAACGAGGTGTGGGCTTCCAGCCAGGGATTGACGGGATGCTTAATGGGAACAGCCTCCGATTCGGGCTGGAGAAGCGCCCAAATGCTCAGGACACCGGCAAAAGGCGTCGTGAATACTCCCAGGAGCGAAAGCCGGTAGGAAGAACCAATTACGAGGTAGATCAGGATCATCGACCAACTCAGAAACGTCAGTAGCTCGAAAAAATTGGTGATGGGGCAGCGGCCAACCTCGTGACCGCGAACGCCCAGGAAAATCGTCTGGCACAAGAAGCCTGCAACGACCAGCCCAAAGGTCAGGCGCGGAGCCATGAATTTGCCGGCAAACAACGTGTAACCCGAATAGGCTGACGCAAGCACGAAGCAATAGGCTGCCAACCAGATCCAAGTGCGGTCCGAAGCGAAAATGAACGAGCTAATAAAATCCAGATGCATCGATAAAACCAACCTGCTACGCTCGATCATTCATGAATGGAGTCAATCTCGAACAAATTCAGTCTGCGATTCGTACGATTCCTGACTTCCCACAACCAGGGATCCTGTTCAGAGACATTACTCCGGTCTTGGCTGACGCGGATTTGTTTCGGCAAGTAATTGACCTTCTCGCCGAGAAAACCGTCAATTTCGGGGCCGAGAAAGTGGTGGGCATCGACGCGCGCGGTTTTCTTTTTGGGGCGGCGGTCGCTTACAAACTCGGTCTGGGCTTTATTCCGATCCGAAAGAAAGGAAAGCTTCCCTACAAGACGATTCGCTATTCCTACGCCTTGGAGTACGGCAAGGCCGATATGGAGATTCACGTCGACGCTGTGCGCCCGGGGGAGAAGGTGGTTTTGGTAGACGATTTGTTAGCAACCGGCGGCACCGCAGCCGCTGCGGCTCATTTAGTCCAGCAGCTGGGGGCCAAAGTGGAGGCAGCCCTGTTTTTTATTGAGCTAGCCGATCTCGACGGACGGAAACATTTGGGAGATGTGCAGGTCGAGACGCTGGTGGCATTCTGACGGAATAGCGCCTGCTTTTCTAAGGATTTAGGAGCTGGCTCCTAGATTCTAGCTCCTAGCCCCCTTAAACGCGTAGCGTCATGCTCTCTAACTCCCTACCCCCTCTCATCGAAGACCTGAAAACGGTACCGGGAATCCAGGCGATCGTGCTGGGCGGTTCTCGTGCTCGGGGTAGTGGAGATGCGTCATCCGATACCGATCTCGGGATCTATTACGATCCGGGGAGTCCGCTCGAGGTGGCGACTCTAAATCAGGTCGCGGCTAGGCACGACGATAGGAAGGCATTGGGGATAGTGACTTCGATCGGAGGCTGGGGGCCGTGGATCAATGGGGGAGGTTGGCTTCGAGTCGATGGATCCGCGGTCGATCTTTTGTATCGGGAGACATCGAAGGTGGGATCAGTGATCGACAAATGTATCGCCGGACATATCGAGGTGGCTTATCAACCCGGGCATCCGCTCGGATTTCTCTCGTCGATTTATGCTGGAGAGGTCGCCGTTTGCCGGGTGCTTTGGGATCCCACGGGCTGGGTGGCCAGTAGGAAAATCCGGCTTATCGATTACCCGGAAGCCCTTCGCCGGGAGCTTGTGAGACGATTCGGGTTTGAGGCCGGATTCTCTCTTTTGATAGCGGAGAAACCGGTGCGGCGCGCGGATGTCACTTATGTAGCGGGGTGCTTTTTCCGGGCGGTGTCCTGCCTTTTGATCGTACTCTTTGCTCTCAACCGGCAGCATTGGCTGAACGAAAAAGGGGCGCTACACCTGGCCGGCGGATTCCTAATCGTGCCGCTGGGGTTTTGTGAACGAGTCGAGGAAATTTGGCGATCTGTGGTCAAAGATTCGGACTCGTTGACGGCCGCGTCGGCGGCGATTCGCGATCTAACCGACGAAGTGAAAGCTCTGGTTGAGAAAGAAGGGTTGCGGTTTGGCGAGTAACCGGTAAAGAGCGTATCGATCGCGATACCATTGCCTAAAAGGAGCCGGAGCTTTGGAAACTGTGCAAACAGAACAAAAAACTCAACCTCGCTCTCGGTACAAGAACGCGGTTCTCCTAGTGGTGCTAACGCTGGTTATCTTGGGCGGCCTCGCTGGCGCAGGATATTGGGGACTTCACCGGCAATATGTACCTCCGGAAGCCATCGCATCGGCGGAACGTTTTCTCTCGCTCATTAAGGCCGGGAACTTCGCGGAAGCGTATTCGCTTACGACTCAAGACGCACTACCGGGGCGTACGCTGGAGCAATTCGAGTCCAATGTGCGCCGTCGGGTCGCCGTTGACGCGTTAACGTCAACGGTGGAGTGGCGAGGGGTAAAAGGCGGCTTTCAGACGTATGGGAATCGGATTCGACGTTGGCTCGGCGGCAGGAAGGTCGATCCCGACAGCATGGGCCTGGAGTTTGAAGCCGGTCCGCCGGTAGAAGTCCGGGTCGTCTCCTCACCCGATGGGAAGTGGCGGGTTACCTACTTTCAGACGCATGCGGGATAGCTCTCAAGGATAGGCATGAAGGCTGTGGATTCTCGTTTCTAAATCTGTAACGTTATAGGCGTATGGAATATCGTCAGCTCGGACAGTCGGGACTCCGCGTCTCAGTGCTTAGTCTAGGCACGATGACCTTTGGAGGCGAAAGCGACTTTAGCAAGGTCGGCACCACAGATGTGAAGGGAGCCCGTCGTCAGGTGGACCTTTGCATTGAAGCAGGGGTTAATCTTTTCGA
>JAFAHI010000028.1 GCA_019237325.1 Verrucomicrobiota bacterium
CATAAGCTCGAAGAAGTAAAAATGATCGCGGACCGAGTCACGATTTTACGGGATGGAAACAACGTCGCCACCCTGGACGCGAAAACGGCTGATCTGAGAGAAATTATTCGGTTGATGATAGGGGCGAGTCCAACCAACGAACCTCGCCCGGGTTCGCTGGCCAAGGAAAAGATTCTTTTTTCGATTACTCAGCTTCAAAATAAACATTTTCGGCAAAAACTCGATCTTGTGGTGTATGAGCACGAAATCCTGGGCATTACCGGTCTGGTGGGCGCTGGGAAGACTGAACTCAGCCGGGTTATCTTCTGTGCAGACAAAAAGATTAGCGGCGAGATACGTTTTGCTGGTGAGCCCGTGTCGCTGCAGCAACCGCGCGATGCCGTTCAACTCGGGCTCGGTTACGTTCCTGAGGACCGCGATAGCAAAGGGTTATGCCTGAACTTGGCCGTTCGCGAAAACATCGGATTGGCCAGCCTAATCAAACTAAAGGGCTGGTTGTTTGATCGGCGCGCCGAACGTAAACTGGTCCGGCACGCAGTGAGTTCCATGCGAATCCGCGCCCAAGGGCTGGATCAACCAGTAAAATATCTCAGTGGTGGCAACAAACAGAAGGTAGTGCTCGGGAAATGGTTAGCGGCCCAATGTAAACTTCTCATTCTCGATGAGCCAACGATCGGCATCGATGTCGGTGCACGCCAAGATATCTACCGATTAATTCAGGGATTCCGGCAGGAATCGGAGCATGCCGTCATCCTGGTTTCCAGCGACATCGACGAAATATTACAGATTGCCGATCGTATCCTGGTCCTTGCCGATTATCGCGTGGTCGCAGACTTGGACCCGGCCCGAACCGATAAACACCAGGTGTTGGAATACTGTACCCGGCGAACCGCAACACCAACCGTTTAATCATCGGATGGAACCATCGAGAGCAGATCGATTAGGCCGGCTCCGCGCAGTACTGACGAATCAGGCCGTATCGATGCTGCTCATTCTGATTTTGATGTGGTTCTTGTTGTCGCTTCTGTCCCCCTACTTTTTCACGGTCGGCAATTTATCCGAAATCACCTTACAAACTGCGGTCATCGGCATCATCGCAGCCGGCGAAACGTTGGTGATTCTCTCCGGTGGAATTGATCTATCCGTCGGGTCGGTGTTCGCATGTTCCGGCATCGCCGGCGGGTTAATTTTTCAAGCAACCGGCAATCTTTGGTTGACCTTGGCTATCACCGTCCTAACCGGCGCTGCGCTTGGTTCGTTCAATGGCCTCTTCATTAGTTGGCTCCGAGTACCTCCTTTCATTGCCACCCTGGGGATGCTCGGCATGGCTCGGGGGTTAGCTTTGATCCTTTCCCGCGGAATCCCGATCTTTGGTTTGAGCAAAGAATATCTCTGGATCGGACAAGGTAAAATTTTCGATCTGATCCCGGTCCCGACCTTGATCTTGTTAGCCGTATTCGCCTTAGTCTTTTTCATCGCGCGTTACACTCGGTTCGGCCGATTTACTTACGCGGTCGGCAGCAACGCAGAAGCTGCGAAATTGTCGGGGATCAATCTTCGCTGGGTCATCTTGGGAACCTACGCGTTATCCGGCGCGTTTTGCGGGGTCGGTGCGATGATCGAAGCCGCCCGCCTTGCCACGGTGCAACCGGCCGGAGGTAACGGCTACGAGCTGTTAGCGATCGGCGCAGTGGTCATCGGTGGGACGAGCTTGTTCGGCGGTGAAGGCAACGTCATCGCCACCTTGATCGGGGCCTTAATCGAGACCACGATCCGTAACGGATTAAATCTGCTCGGCGTCAACGCCTTCTGGCAATACGTAGTGAACGGAGCCGTGATCATCGTGGCCGTAGCTGTGGACCAGTGGCGCAGACGGCTTTGAAAAGAGCGACGCGGCGTGTGGGCGATACGGCGAAATTCAAAAGCCGCGAATTGACGCCAATGAACACGAATAGAAGATATTCATTCGCGTCAATTCGCAGCCTGTCGCGCCATAGCGAAGCGGCGGCGGATCCATTCGCGGTCGATTTGCTTGCCTTTGGTTGCTCCATGCTTCGGTTAAAATTGTACTTCGCCTCTTTCTCAGTGTTCTTTGTAGTGAAATTCTTGCCTTTCTTTTCTTTGCGTCTTGGCCTCTTTGCGTGAGACTTCCTGTGTTTGCGGCAAACGCAGATTTCAAGTGTCCCCCCAATGAAAACGTCGTTCCAATCTTTGACTGCAACCGCTCTCAGCTGCGGATTGCTCCTTTATGCGCAGCTCGGGTTCGCACAAGCTGCGAACCAGGGCACAATCGTCTTTATTCCTAAATCGACTTCGGCAACCTTTTATCTGTTTTTGGTGAAAGGCGCCAAAGATCGAGCCAAGGAGCTTGGTTATAAGATCGATTACCAGGGACCAGCTAGCGAGAGCGAGGTCGCCAGCCAGGTCGACCTTGTTCGCAACATTACTCGCTCTAAACCAGCCGGCATTCTCCTCGCGGCCCTTGATTCTAAAGGTCTGATTCCGCCAGTCGAAGACGCCGATAAAGCCGGCGTACCGGTCGTGATGGTCGATTCCGGGATCGACAGCGATGTCCCTAAGGCAAGTATCACTACCAACAACTATCAAGGGGGTTACGAAGCTGGGGTCCAGATGGCCAAGCTTTTGGGTGAAAAAGGGTTAGTCGCGAACCTAGGTATCCAGGCCGGTTCCGTCAGTTCTCAGCGCAGTATCGGGTTCAATGACGCCATCGCTAAATATCCGAACATGAAAGTCCTGCCGACCCAATGGACCAATGCGGATGCTGCGGCTTCCATGAACATCGCGAACGATCAATTGACCGGCAATCCGAACATTGCCGGTTTCTTCTCCGCGTGCGCACCGACAGCGATCGGTATTTGCCAAGCTATCCAGGCCAAGGGGTTAGGAAAGAAAATCAAAGTGGTGACCTTCGACCCGAGCCCAGAGGTTCTCCCATTATTTGAGAGCGGTGTGATTGACTGTATCATCGCGCAGGACCCCTATCAGATGGGGTATCAAGGCGTGGATGCCATTGATAAAGCCCGCAAAAATCAGCCGATTGAAAAGAAAAAGGTCGAGCTGGCGCCCGTGTTGATCACACCAGAAAACTACAAAACACCGGAAGTACAAAAGCTGCTGCAAACACCAGAGAAATTCCAGTAACCCAAAATCTCAACCTACCGGAGTTCGCGGCATTATTCTGCAAACGCATCCTCGAAATAAAGCTTCGTCAGCCGAGGATGCAGAGGCGCCGAGTTGAAGAGGAAACGGTTCACGGGCGTTTTTCCAGCTCCGTAGGAGCGAAATCTTTATAGCAATGATTGATGAGCAGTGCAAAGCGGCTCCGTAGGAGCCAAATCTTTATAGCTGCGCCATAAAAAGCGAGACAAGCTCCGGAGGAGCGACATCTAATCGAGACCTTCTATGTCGCTCCCTAACGGAGCTATTCGCCCTTTAGGTTGCCACCAGTCACCAATCACTTCTCACCTCTTTTCTTAGCGCCTTTGCGTCTTGGCGTGAGAATCTCTCTACGCCCGCCACACCCAGTCCGTTTCGAAACTCAGGCGGCGAGCCAGATCGGCTTGCGCATGAATCTCAGTAGTCAAGACCTGTCCATAACCTTCTGCTGATAATCGAAACAGCTCCGGCTGTGAAGTTTTGAAGAGGGTCGCATATTCCAGTGTAACGGCTTGCAACGCTCTCAATCGGGCCCCGTGCGAGCGTCCCAATGCATCCTTTAACAAAGCCACAGCACGATATTGCTGTTCAACGAAAGGCCGTAGATAAAGGCCCAAGCTAGGAACCGCGTCCGACTTCTTCTGATTCACCGAACGCGGCACTGGAGCTAAATTCCAGGCGAGATCGTGGGTAACAAAGCTCCAGGGCAAAAAGTGATCCAGATCGTAGCCCGGGCGGATCATCTCACCAGAATAAATACAGTACAGCGTTTGTTGTTCGAGAACGGCGTCCCAGAACTCGCGCGCTCTCTGCAACTTCCTGATGCCCGGCCTTTCAAGCTTATTGATGATCCCGGGGATGCCCGGATTACGCGTCTCGAAATAT
>JAFAHI010000121.1 GCA_019237325.1 Verrucomicrobiota bacterium
ATTCGCGGTGAAATTCTGAACTCCTGCAACTCCTGAACTTCTGTATTCTATGTCCCGTGTTTTCTCCCTACGAATCCCTTCTCAGACCACTGCTGTTTTGCGTCGACCCGGAAACCGTTCACGAATATGCGCTGCACGCGTTAAGCGTGGTGTCTTCGATTTCGTTGGCTCCGCGAAGCGCACCGGAGCCGTCGCTTCGGCGGGAAGTTTTTGGGTTGACCTTCCCTAATCCGCTCGGACTGGCTGCGGGATTTGATAAGAACGGGATCGCGATACCGGCGCTGGCCGCCCTCGGGTTCGGCTCCGTTGAAATCGGTACCGTGACGGCGGTGGCGCAGCCGGGTAATCCGAAACCTCGCATGTTTCGGGTACCTGAGTCCGAGGCGATTATTAATCGGTTAGGATTCAATAACCGAGGCGCTGCTGCGATGGCGGAACGGTTGGAAATACTGAGGCGAAGCACGCAATGGCCGGCGATTCCCGTTGGAATCAATATCGGTAAATCGAGAATCGTTCCGCTTGAAAACGCGGTTGAGGATTATCTCACGTCGTTGCGCTTGTTGCGGGAGCATGGTGATTACTTTGTCCTGAATGTGAGTTCGCCTAACACCCCGGGGTTGCGGTCGCTACAAGACCCAGCCGCTCTGGGTCCGCTTTGTGCCACGCTGCGCCAGGAGCTCGCACAAAAGCCCTTATTGCTTAAGATCGCGCCGGACCTGACTTGGAAAGAAGTCGACGATATTCTGGCTACCGCTGAATCCAATGGCATTTCCGGTCTTATCGCGACCAACACGACCGTCGATCACTCGAATATTCCTGCTTCGCTGCGAACTCAAGGAGGATTGAGCGGTACTCCGCTGCGAGATCGTTCCTACGAAATCCTTAAATACATAAAAACCCGATCCCGATTTCCTGTAATTTCCGTGGGCGGAATCATGAATGTAACCGACGCCTTGGCCCGTTTCGATGCCGGCGCCGATCTGATTCAGTTGTATACCGGGTTCATCTATCGGGGTCCTGGGCTTATTGCGCGGATTTGCCGGACGTTGCTGGAAAGACAGCAGGGGAGCAACGCTCTCTCGTAGTCGTTGTCGTTTTGGGGCGTGCGACGTTCGTGTCGTGTGCGACTACCCAACGTTTGGAGGGGAGCCGCTTTGGATCGTACCCAAAGACCACGCGATATTTGCCGCGGCGCGTGCTTGACTGCAGAACTCCTTAAACAGGCGGCTCCCGCGAACGTTTCTACGGCATGATAGGTTTATCGGCGCGTTGAGCGGATCAAAAACCCCGAGCGACACGATGCGAGAAAACATCGCGTGCGGTAGTTTCCGGGAGCCGCCTGTTCAACGTCATATTTAGCCTTCCTCGCACCAGAAAGAACACCCTGAGATCTTCGGGCACGACCTAAAGCGGCTCCCCTCCAGCGCTGGGTGATCTCACACGTCACGAATACTACACTTTTGTTCGACGACGACGAAAAAAACGTTCCCGGCGATCCCGGCGTTGACGGCGTTTCTTTGGGCAGCGATAGACCTTCCATGGTCAAAATCGAGGTCGAATATAACGGGCAGTTGCAAACTGAGGCTCTTCATGTCCCGTCCGGTAGCAGAATTTTGACGGATGCTCCTGTCGATAATGGCGGGAAAGGCTCCGCTTTTTCTCCGACTGATCTTGTGGCCACTGCCTTAGGCACTTGCATGGTCACAATCATGGGAATCTTTGCCGATCGGCATGAGATCGATCTGACAGGAACCAAGGTCAGTGTGGGGAAAGAGATGGTTCAGGAGCCGGTACGAAGAATCAAGAGATTAACTGTCGATATCACGGTTCCGCTCCCGGCCACTCATCCCAAAAAGAGCGCCCTCGAGAAAGCAGCTTTGACCTGCCCAGTTCATGAAAGCCTACATCCGGATGTAGAGATCCCGGTTAACTTTCACTGGAAAGCGTAATAGCCGCAAAAAGGCACAAAAGGCGCAAAACAACCGCGAATCGACGCGAATGAACACGAATAAAGGCTGCTACGACAGGGCGCCTTCTCCAGATAACTTGTGAGTTTCCCGGCACAGCGCCGACGAAGATTTCACACAACGCAAAGACAAATTTATTCACGGCAAGGTCGCGAAAGCCACAACGATGGGATACACATGCTTGAAACGGCGGTTTTACAGTCCCTTTAGAAGATTTCTTTGCGGCCTTTGTGGCCTTGCTGTGTAAATGCTTCTTTGGTTGCGGCGACGCCGCGTCGTACTCTTTTGGGGCTATTCCCGTTCGTCTCTGCTCTTCTTGCCCGCTTTGCATGAGATTTTTGGCTCTAATGCCTCCTTCCCGAACTCCTTTTCCGGTCCTTTTCCACTTGAAACCGTGGCCTTCCTGCCGTAGCCGATAGGGACTTCTTTTCGTTCGAGGTAATTGTCAGCTGCTTAGATTGGTTGGCGATCGGATCCGGTTTGGACCGGCTTGCTCGAGGAGGTGTCCCCGAAAAACTGTTAT
>JAFAHI010000368.1 GCA_019237325.1 Verrucomicrobiota bacterium
TTTGAATTGCAAAGATGTCGATCAAATCCCGATCATAACTATCGGCCCAGATCGTGTTGTCATTCCGTGCGTCGATTAACTCGGTGCTAACTCGCACATGATTTCCGTCACGGCGGACAGTTCCTTCCAGCACGTTCGCTACGCCCAAATCAGCGGCGATGTGTCGTAAGTTTCGCTTGCCCTCTGGGCGATACTGCATCACCGATGTGCGACTAATGACTTTCAGTTGAGCGACCTTCGCGAGATTATTGAGGATCTCATCCTGCACTCCATCCGCGAAGTAAGCGTCACTCTTATTTTCACTGATACTTTCAAATGGTAGAACCGCGACGCTCCTATCAGTTAATAATGTTTTGTTAGCGGGCTGGTTAAACAAGAACGCTGTGCGACCGGAGAAGAAAAGCCAGGCGATCAGTGCTCCTGCAAAGCACAAGCCAGCACCCAGCCTCCAGCGGATAGGCTGCTTTCTCAGTTTTCGTTTTGATAAATTTTGGGCCGCTTGATCCGCGGTCGACCTGAGCTCATCCGCTGCCAGTCGTGACCCGGAACCAATCGCCCCTTGAACCTTCGCCACCGCCTTCTGCAATTGAGCAGGATTCTGAAAGCGCCGGCTAGGATCCTTCGCGAGCAGGACGTCAAGTAATGCCACAATAGGTTCCGGGATATCCTTCAGTTTTTCGAAGGGCGGCGCAGCATGCTGATGGTGGTCCATCAACTTCTCGAGCGATCCCTGGAAAGGAGGTCTGCCCGAAAGCATTTCCCACAGCGTCACCCCCAATGAATACAGGTCAGACCGGATATCGGTTCCAAATCCGCCAAACTGTTCTGGGCTGGCGTAAACGGGAGTTCCAACAAAACCTCCCGCGATTGAAAGCGTGTCCTCCGTGACCCCTTTCGCTAAGCCCAGGTCGATGATCTTCACATTTTCCAATCGGCCTTCGTCCCAAGTCAGGATGAGATTACTGGGTTTAATGTCGCGATGAACGAGATGCTGTTTATGGATCGCAGTTAGCCCTGCAGCCACTTGGTTAACTATTTCGAGAGCCAGTTCGACCTCCAACCGGCCGCGACGATGGATGAAGGCTTCGAGCGTTTCACCGTCCACAAACTCCATCGCGTAGAAGTAATTTCCGCCGCTTTCTCCCAGATGATATACCGTGGCGACATTCGGATGGTGGACGCTGGCCGCGGCCCGCGCTTCTCGGAGGAAACGGCTCCGTGCAGATTCGTTCCCGATGAATTGGGCACTAATGATCTTAAGCGCCACCGGGCATCGGAGGTGGGTATCGATCGCCTTGTAGGTGACTCCCATGCCGCCATGCCCGAGCTCGAACGGCCTACCGTCTTCGTTTGTAAGAACCTGGTAATGCTCGAAACGAAGCTCGGACGAAATGCCCGAAAGAGACTCCGTTTTCCTAGGTGAGATCGCTCCCTGCAGCGCGCAAACCGGACAGAACGCGCTGTTTTCGTTCAGTGCAGTGCCGCAAACCTCGCAGACGCGTTTGCCTTCTGTTTTCACTACTCGAAGCTGGCTGTAGCTCCTGGGATTGTAGTTGATTTGATTGCTGAACGCTTGCATAAAATGGCCTGGGCTTGCGGCTTATGCAGGAAGCAGCACCTCCGAGTTGGAGAGTAAATGGCTTTCACCCAAACTGTAGAGTAGGTTAGCCGCGGCAATGAAACGAAAGAGGCCAAGACTTGTAGTGCTCGATTCCGCGGAGCTGGAAAGGCGTTGCGTGGCAGCAAAGGCCGCCGGCCGGCGGCTGCTTTCAGCGCTGCCTCCTAAGCAGGCGCAAGCGCTGGCATCCGTCTTTCCAAAAGGATGCGTCGTGAAGACAACGGACCTGATCGGACTGCTCGAAAGCGACCTGGAAGAGATCAAACCTTGTGGAGTGGTCCGTATCTGATCTGTCGCCCGTTCTGGGCGTTGTTGGCAAACTGGACTGCGTCATAATCGGTGGTCAAGCCGTCAACATTTGGTGTGAGCACTATGCGCGAGGGGACTATGTGCCGGCCGCGCAATGGGACGAATTGAAGCCGTTTACCAGCCTCGATCTTGACGTGCTGGGAAGTTCTGTGGAGGCGGAAGAGGCTGGCGTCAAATTACACGCCAGCCGGGTCGAAATCGCGGATCCATTTACAAAATCGGACAGTCCGATCTGCGGGTTTGTGGAGACGGCCGTGGGAGGAAGGGAGCTGGGAATTCATTTTCTACATAGGATCGCCGGCGTAGGCCGGGACGAGGTGGAGCGCACTGCAGTTTCAATCGAGACGGGAGGAACGAGCGTTCGTGTGATGCATCCGCTTCTTTGTCTCGAGGGCCGGGTAGAAATATTGCTTCGCCGTATTGGCGAGGCGGGACATCAGGATCAATTGCATCTCAAGCGCGGAATCTTAGTGGTTCGCGCGCTGCTGGCTGAGCAGCTTGGAAGAGAAGGAGCAAAGAGGTTTCTGAGTGGCGCCGAACGGGTGTTCCGGCTGGCAAGAAGCTACGACGGTCTTTTGCTGGCCCAGAAATGCGGGGTTAAATTGGAGGAGGCGGTTCCGATCGAGGCAGCACGCGCTCATTCTGACGAGCAAGTGGCGCGTTTTTGCGACAAACGCTGGCCGCAAATGCTGGAGATTCTCGAGTCCAAAAGAGCAAGGCTCGTGAGTCAGTCGGGCGGGAATATTCAGCACACCGGTCGAAAATCGCCGGAGGGGCCCAGCCGGACCAGCAGAACGCGAGAACTTCCGGGTCCGGACCGCTGAAGGTGCCCCAAATCGGTTTGAAGTAAGGGAATGAAACGAGCCCTTAAAAACGGGAGGACAAACCGGCGCCGACCGGCCGCCCTGGATTGGGCACTTGAGCACCGTGTGCCAAGTGGCGGATGGTGTCCAAAGGGGCCGGAAGGCAGAAGATTGCCCGATTGACCCCAAGTATCCGCTGAAAGAAACGCCTTCATCTTCCTACCTTCAGAGGACCGAATGGAATGTGCGCGATAGCGACGCTACCGTTTTGTTTCGATTCAGCCAACCTTAAGCGGCGGGTCTAAAAGGACGATCGAATTTGCTAGGCGCCTTTGCGCGTGGTGAGTACTCTTCAGGCGGCTTTTGGCCAGATCACTCGGACGGATTAAGGCTGGCCAAAAGGATTTCGTTCTCGTACTTGTCGTCGTCCTCGTCCTCGAAGGGTGAACTGGCCAATGTGAGACCAAACGGGATGGGACAGAATGGAAGACTCCACCTGGCAGTTAGTCGGCATGAAGGCGTTACACCAGTTAGTAGCGGTGATTGTTTATATTTTGGTGGGAGCAACTGGACCGTACTGTGGTCGAGCATTTGTCGGAGTAGTAACGTTCTAGATCAAGGAAGGCCAAATTCTTGCTTCACCTTGTCTTTATCAAGCGTTTGCGCACCTATAGCACCTCCCCCCAAGGATATCTCGTCAGCCTTACTAGGGTCATCAAAATGATGATAGGTCGTACAGTAATGAAGGTTTATAAAACCCCAACCTTTGATTCTGCCGGTGGATGCGACGCTCACCCAATGACTTGACACTTCTAAGTGGTCACGCAAAGCGTCTGGATTGGTCACGTGAAGGGTACCCAATCCCGCAAAAGTTACGTTATTACCTGACTGCCAAGAGATATAGTTAGTTCGATTCAGATTCACAGAGACAGACTCTGTCGGTGTTGTTTGAGTTGTGCTAATCTCGTACAAATCATAGTCTGTTGGGTCAGCCTTAGTTGGAATAGACGACCATAAAGCAAGGAGCAAAAGTGCTAACGCTTGCTTCAGCATTGAAGTGACGAGCATATTCATTGTGAGTAGCACGCTAAGCGTGCCCCTCGTGGCAGGCAACCAAAGGTTTGATGTTACTGATTCTTGCGTTCGAAACTGGATAGCAAAAAAGGGATTCCCAGCCGTGTTTTCGTGTACCAATTGGGTCAGTGGACTCACTTGCTCCGGCTCGCCGCGAAGGGAAATCCGCAGTTAACTGTGCCAGATCTTCTTAGGTCAAGAAAGTTAATACGCCTTCTTCCGGCCAATACGGCGGACTTCAGGTGGTTACCTTCAGAGGACTGAATGGAATGTGAGAGATAGTGACGCGACGGTTTTGTTTTCGATTCAGCCGACCTTAAGCGGCGGTTCTAAAAAGGACGATGGAATTTGCTCGGGAAGCACAAGAAACCGAACCTACATCTTTGCGCCGGAGACAAGGCGGCCGCGGAGAAGCTGAGGGCGTTCGTCGAGGGTATCGCGTGAGCGTGCTGAACGTGGCGGGTCCGCGGGCAAGCAAGGAGCCTGGGGTTGGGGATTTTGTGATGAGGACTCTTCAGGCGGCTTTTGGTCAGATCACTCGGATGGATCAAGGCTGCTAGAGTAACATCGTACTCCCGCCTTCGCCAAGCCTACGGCGCGGCAGGGCGTTCTCGTCGTCCCGCCGACGCTAAAGCTATGGCGGGCAGGCTGTCCTCGCCCTCGAACTCCGGGGCTGAGAGAGCGGTTGATGGAGTTCTCCAGTATTGGAAGACGGGACTGAAGGACAGCTAATCCCGCGGCGCTAGTTCAGCTAACAATTTTTCAAAACGCGGGTCCTTCCGCAGTGAATCCCAGGCGGGATTGTTCTTGAGGTCTCCATAATTGAGTGCGCCACCCCCAGGCATTTTGACCACGATGTCAAGTTGTCCAAAAGCCACGTCTAGCTGATTCGTTAAAGAATAGAGTTGGGTGACCCACGTAGCTATTTCAGGCCCCTCAAAGGCATCTTCGGAAATTGGTCGTAATTCCATCGCACGTCGTCCTTCACCCATACTCTCTTCCGTGCGCCCCAGAGCGAGATCAGCATAGGCAAGCACGGTCACTAAGTAAGGATTTGTCGGGTCTGCTTCAACTTTCTGGTAGAGTTGGTCACGGGCAGCCCCAAACTCCTCCGCAGTGGGATGATTTCCTCGGAGGAACTCAAGCCAGAGCGCAGCGATTTGGTGTGGCACTAAAACACCGTAAAAACCAATGTCTTTGTTTTGATCTTTGTTGAGATTTTCTTCCGCAGCGGCGAAATCACGCGCGCACATTGCAAAGTAAAAGCGATATTGTGCCACGAAGGGGTCATCTTTCGCAGAAGACGGCAGAGCCTCGCAGGCCGCACGGGCGTCCTTCACGTCTGCCTTTTCGCAATAAGCATAGATCGCTTTTGAAATCAAAGAGCTTAGCTGATCAGGTGCAAATTCGATTTGCCGATTCACGATTCGCTCGGCGTCTCGATAACGCCGGAGAGCCCAATAAGTGTCAGTTAGATTACCCGCAAGCTCCGAGTTTCTGGGATCGATGGTCATCGCTTTCTCAAGAGCGGCCACAGCCTTTTCCCACCGTCCCTGCACACGGTCGATTAGGGCTGTAAGCTCAAGGAGCCCAGGATTGTTTGAGAGACCTTGCGTCGCAATCGCTATTTGAATACCGGCTCGCTCAAAGTCGCGATAGCAATAGTAAAGGTGGTATGCCATTGCCAAATGAACTTCAGGAAGGTCCGGCCGAAGCCGCAAAGCTTCATTTACCGCCGCATCACCGAGAGCCCGTCTCTCTGCTGTCCGATCGATATCATCAAGATACAGAATGTCGTGAGCCTTAGCGATTAAACAATACGCGAGAGCAAATCTGCCGTCCTTCTGGGTCGTCTCTTCCAGTAGGCTTATTATCTTTGAGTAAACTTCCTTCTCACCGCTCGGCAAAATATAATAGTTGGCTTCTAGCAGCCGTTTAGCCTGAAGATAA
This sequence comes from Verrucomicrobiota bacterium, assembly GCA_019237325.1. Classification (GTDB taxonomy): domain Bacteria; phylum Verrucomicrobiota; class Verrucomicrobiia; order Chthoniobacterales; family JAFAMB01; genus JAFAVN01. Next base: position 5,755 of record JAFAHI010000368.1, read on the forward strand.
AGATCATACGCCTCCAAGTTATCAGTGGGCTTTCCCTCGATATCTCTGCGTCTTTCCGGCGACAACTGGGCGCTCAATCTCGAAGCAACTGTCTGAGCGATTTCGCTCTGGATGGCAAAAATGTCCGTCAAATTCCGATCATAACTGTCGGCCCAAATTGTACTGTCATTGCGGGCATCGACTAACTCCGTACTAACCCGCACATGATTTCCATCACGGCGGACCGTTCCTTCCAATACGTTTGCCACGTCCAGATCAGCGGCGATCTGTCGCAAGTTTCGCTTAGCCTCCGGGCGATACTGCATGACCGACGTGCGGCTGATCACCTTGAGTTGAGCAATCTTGGCGAGGTTATTGAGAATCTCATCCTGGACCCCATCAGCAAAGTAGGTGTCACTCTTGTTATCACTTAGGCTCTCGAACGGTAGGACCGCGATGCTTTTTCCGGCTGGCTCGCGGGGCGCTAATTCCGCTAACAATTTGTCGAAGCGCGGATCCTTCCGCAGAGGGGTCCAGTATGCATTGAGTTTTAAATCGCCGTAGAAAGGACCATTTGGTACTTTGGTCAAAGAACCCAGCGTCTCAAAGGCCAGGTCGAACTCATTCGTCCAAGCGTAAACGACCGCTAGCTGGACCAGCATTCCCGGGCCATCGACTGCGTCTTTGGCGACAGGCAGCATTTCGGTGGCGCGTTTAGCTTCCGAGATAGCCACTTCTTTGTCGTTCAGCAAAGCATCCACCAAGGACAAGTCACCAAGCAGCAAAGCGTTTTCCGGGGACTTCTCGACCTTTTGTTTTAACTGTTCTCGAGTCTCTGCCGACGCAGGGTTAACACTAGGTTGTTCCCCTTGGAGTCGAGCAAGCAGGATGGAATAACACCCTATCGGAAGCGGTACCATCTGATAGCCAAACATACCGTCGTCCTCACCGCCCTTCATCTTTTCGATCAATTCCTTAGCCTGCTGCCAGTCGCGCCGGTTCAAAGCGAACCTGAGTCGCCAAGAGAGCACACCGGTATCGCCGGACATCGAGGTTGGAACCGCAGCGAGCGCTGATTCGAGCTCACTATCGTCGCCGCTCTTCATCGCCCCGAAGTTAGCTCTTTGAACTCTAAGCATCGGTTGGTCGGGGGCCAGCTCGATCAGCCGATCGTAAGCCCTCTGAGCGGCATCAAACTGACGCATCCAGAACAGCGTGTTTCCGAGCTCGGCGATTGATTCTGCATTGCGCGGGTCCAGCGCAATCGCGTCATCGAGTTCTTGGATTGCTTTGCGGAAATCACCCTGCCGTCGATCCATAAAGGCTCCGAGCATAATTGCCTCGGAACTATTCGGCATGCCGCGCCTGGCAATTGCTAGCTGCACTCGGGCGCGTTCATAATCACGATAACAATGGTAGAGGTATAAGGCATATGTGAGGCGAACCTTAGGCAGGTCGGGTTGCAGTCGCAGAGCGTTGTTAATAGCCGCGTCCGCTAATACACGCCGTTCTGGAGTTCGATCGCCAAAGTGATAGAGGCTGCCGTGGGCGTCCGCGGCTGCGCAGTAGGCTAGCGTAAACTTCGGATCAAGTTGAACGGCCTGTTTGAGCAACGCGATAGCCTCGCGGAGTGGTTTCGCGACGTTTCCAATACTCCCATTTGTCCCAATGTTTAGGATTAACTCATTGGCGCGCAGATAAAGATCGTAGGCTTCAAGGTTATCGGTCGGCTTAGCCTCGATCCATTTCTTCTCATCAGGCGAAATTGTAGCAGTCAGTCTATTGGCAATCGCCTGGGCTACTTCACTTTGGATAGCAAAGATATCTGTTAGATCACGGTCGTAACTATCCGCCCAAATCGTCTTATCGTCACTCGCGTCAACTAACTCCGTACTAACCCGCACATGATTCCCGTCACGCCGGACCGTTCCTTCCAATACGTTCGCGACACCGAGAACGGCGGCGATCTGGCGCAGATCGCGCTTGTTATCCCCCCGGTATTGCATGACCGAGGTCCGGCTGATCACTTTCAGTTGAGCTATTTTGGCGAGATTGTTGAGGATCTCATCCTGCACACCGTCCGCAAAGTAAGCGTCATCTTTATTTGCGCTAATATTCTCGAACGGAAGCACTGCGATGCTTTTTTCGGTTGGCGACGCTTCCGCAGCCCGCTGGTAAAATAATCCCGCGCGACCGGATACGAAAAACCAACAGATCAGAAGGCCGCCCAAGCAAAGACCTGCGGCTATCAACCAGTGAACAGGGCGCCTTCTCGGCTTTCGTTTCGGCAAATCTCCCGCCGCTTTATCGCCGGCTAATCTGAGCTTGTCGGCCGTCAATCGAAATCCCGATCCGATTGCGCTCCTAACTATCGTCAGCGCCTGCTGAAATTGCGCAGGTGTTTGGAACCGCTGGTTAGGATCCTTTGCGAGCATCACTTCCAGCAGAACCACAACCGGCTGCGGTAGCCCCTGCAGCTGTTCAAGCGGTAAAGGAGCCTGCTGATGCTCGTGCATTAGCTCAGAAGGCGAACCGCGGAATGGTACCTGGCCAGCCAGCATTTCCCAGAGCGTCACGCCGAGCGAATAGAGATCAGAACGGATATCAGAGCCAAGGCCCGCAAACTGCTCCGGACTGGCGAAGGCCGGTGTCCCGGCAAAGGCTCCAGGGCTCGAGATCTCAGATTCAGAGCCAAGTTCACTAGCTCCCTTGGCAAGCCCAAGGTCAATGATTTTCACCATCAGTGCGCCTCCCGGGTCCAAGGCGACCATGATGTTACTTGGTTTGATGTCGCAGTGTACCAGGCTTTGTTTGTGCACTGCAGCCAAACCGGCCGCGACTTGTGCCGCAATCTCCAGTGCCAGCTTTACCTCCAACCGCCCAGAACGCTTGATCAGGCTCTCCAGTGTCTCGCCCTCAACAAACTCCATGGCGTAGAAGTAACCACTCCCGGTTCTGCCCAAATGGAGAACGGAGGCAACGTTTGTATGGCGTACCTTTGCGGCCGCGCGGGCTTCTCGCAAAAAACGCGACCGGGCAGATTCATCGCCGACATATTTTTCGCTAATGACTTTCAAGGTCACCGGAAAGCGCAGATCGATATCGAAGGCTTTGTAAGTAATCCCCATGGCGCCGCGGCCCAGCTCGATCGGTTGGCCGTCCTGGCCGAGCATCACCTCGTAGTTCTCAAACCGGCGCACAATCGAACTCGGCTCTGTTTCTGCGGCGCTGGTTTCTGAATCGGATACTGGATCTAGTGCCTCGCTCGGCGCGGATTCTTGGCCGCCTGCTCGAAGGAGGGCGCAAACCGGACAGAACTCGCTCTTTTCGTTCAATGCGGTGCCGCAAACCTCGCAGACGCGTTTGCCTTCTGTTTTCACGTCCGGGAGCTGGCTTAGCTTCCGGGATTCTAGCCGATTTGGTCGGGGACCGCTTGCGGAAAATGGTCTGTTTTCGCGAAGTCACGTGCACACATCGCATAGTAAATGCGGTAAGCGATGACCTCCGGTCGGCTTTCAAAGAAGACGGAAGCGCCTCACGGACAGCACGGGCGTCGGAAGCCGCTGGATCCGAACCGTTCAAAATAAGGATCAGCCTCTGTTCCAGAGGCGCTGACCCAACTAACAACTGGTCGAAGGTGATCCAGTCTTTGATTCAGCTGGGCGGATGCCGCTACGAAGAGGCATTTCCGTTCGATCTTCTGAAACTCGGTGGCCGCAATCCGTATGTAACAAAGCAAAGAGCGACAATCTGGCTACGGGCCAGATGCGACTCGGAAAAATCAAAAAAAAACTGCACCTAGACAGCTAAGGTCATGGAAAAACTATTATTTCTGTTCACAGCAGCCGTTGTGATGACGCTCGCTCCACAGGCAACGCACGCACAAGCCTATTCCGACGGCGCTTTATCCGGCTCAAGAACGATACCGGTTACACAGTGCACCAAGTCTACATGAGTCCGCAGGCCTCCTGTTTGTGAGGCCGGGACCTATTGGGAATGGACACCCTGTAGGATAGCAAATCCACCAGCCTTCTAGTCAGATTACGTTATCTCCCGCGAAAGTTGCATTGCACAAACACGCACCTGCTCAATACCTGGGACCTGTCCACTGTTGTCCGATGTGAGATGAAAACGTTTTTCGAAGATCTGAACGTCCTCGAGATTCTGCGAGTCGGTGTTTCGGGCCTTCTTTTTCTATTATCGTTCCTCGCTTATCGGCTTATCAACCGCGAACAACAACGCACCGGCACATCGCGAAAGGGTATTCTCCACACTATTTTCATCTTCATGGTAGTCAACCTACTGGGAGCTATTCTTGTCGCGGCCGCCGGTTACTTTAGCGCGCGCCCGCCGCCAGCGTCCGACGAAGAAAAACTGAATGCAGAGACCTATCTTGTAGATTTTACGTCATACCTGGTCGATCTCACTCAATGGACTGAGACGACACATGGCCCCGTTCTCGTGACGCGAACTGATTATGTCCGCAAGGTTTCCAAAACGACAGACGATTATATCATCCCATACTTCACGACTGGCGCTAGTATTGGCTGTAAGCCTATTCGATTTTCCAGTCCCCCGAGATTCGTTGGTCCTAAGCAGGAGCCAGACCGCGTAGGAACACATTATGACTATGTCCTTCCTATTGGGCACCAGCCCGAGGGACATTACGAGATGGTCTGCAGTCAGTTTACATTTCCTTCCGGCTTCACTAATCCTCAAAAAGAGTGGTGGGAGTCGCGTGTCGCATACCCATCGAAAGCTGTCTGCGTGGTTTTCCGCTTCCCGGCAAATAAGCCAGCCAAAAACATGCTCGTTTCTCGGAAACGAGGTGACGAAGCCGCGAGGCCAATCGAGGACGACTTTGCGAATTTATTGGACGGAGGCCAAACGGTTCAGTGGGTTGGTCTCGATCAGAAAGCAAACTCGAGAATCCACTTCGAGTGGGAATGGTGAAATTCGTAGGCCTATAGTGATCGTTTATTTTGTAAATCTTAGTTGAGGCGCACGGCCACGCGATTTATCCCTTGGGGCGACATTTGTTTGGGACGGCTGAAACTCGGAACTCCGCATCCCTGTATAAACAGATGAATGCTGAAGGGCCTGATCCAGAATGCGACTGTTATGAAGTCATTTCTTGTCATCACCTTGTTGGTGGCCGTCTCTGCGTCTGCTCAGGACGGCGCGGCCCCTCCTACTGAGTTCGTTACCCAGGTTCTCGAACCCCTCGGCGGGAAGATTGTGCGCCCGAAAGATTGGTTTTATACCGAGAGTCACGGTGGCCCTTCTTACGTCTGGACATTTTCTCGCGAGGACGCGTCCGATCTTCAGAGCCACTAGACACCGGAGGCGGGTATCCATGGCTTTGTAGGTTACTCCCACTCCGCCGCGAGCCGGAGGCCTTTATTGCGGTCGGACCTTGGTACCAGGCCGTGACCGAGGAATGGACCAATAAAACGGGTAACAAGCGTGAGTACCAAAGGTCCGATGTTTTTGGGCCAGAGCGTTTACGTTTTCGGGCCGCTACAGGTAACCACCTAAACTAGCCCCAATTGTTTGAAGAGGCCGTGAAGATCGAAATAAGTGCGTTCACTTACAACTTTGTCGCCTTCATACTGGCTTAGGGTAACACCCGGCAATTTTACCCCCTTGCCGGTAGCTGGGGTTCCATCTACCAACGCACCTGTATTAGTGCCGTGCAGTACCCATTCAGAGGCGATTAAGCCATTTCCAATGTCGCCAAGATTCACGGATTCAATCTGGCTGTCTGGATAAGCTTTCCAAACGTTCTCTACAAATTTACGAATTGCTTCTTTACCTTTAAGCTCACCACGTGGGTGTACGTATATGGTTTCACTGGTATAACCAGCGGTCAGGGCTTCACCATCATGCTTGTTCCAGGATGTGATACCGTCTCGTGAGATTTCTAGGGGAGTCAT
>JAFAHI010000457.1 GCA_019237325.1 Verrucomicrobiota bacterium
ATTTTATAATATTTTAAATATTTTGAATTTCCTAGATGATCGATTTTTTGTGATTTTGTAATATATGGGACTCCATGAAGTCTGTCTTTAATTATACAACAGCAAATCATTAGATTTATAGATAAATGAATATAAGTAGATTTATCATTAAAGAACATATTATAAATCATTTTATCAGTGAATTTAAAAATTGAAAAAATAAACCTAATCTCGTCAGAGCGGAAATTCCACCTGCGTCTCGATCGGTTGAGGAGCGAGAGGATCGGGAGAAGTAATGGGAACACGGGTTTATAATGAAAATTATAAAACTCTTCATCAAAATATATCATCATATCATAAAATCTAAGTTTTATATCATTATAAATATTTTTAGTATTATTAATATAAAAATTATAAAGTAGATCAAACTGGTTCGAACTGGAGATTGCAAAATGAATGGACTGTTCCGCTTGTCGAGCGAAGCAATAAAGTTTGATCGCAAATTCTTTGTCGATGCTGATTCTCATGGAAATTTCGCGTTTGGTCGTAGCGTGTACGGAGAGGGCCTAAAAACTCCATCTCCAGAAGTGCCACCATCGCACCGGCACATACTCAGGGTTAAGTCCGCCGGGTGCAGTCGCGCCAGTGCCACGGATTTCCGAGAATTTGAAACGGTTTTTGCCCTGGAGCGGCCCTGAGTTCGTCAGGCCCCTGGCCGGAGCTCTGGAAAAGGAGGCGGCTTTCTCGTGAAATGACAAGAGGTACCAAACTCTGTCCCCTCCCGAGAAAGGACGCCTCGATGGACTATGCTACGACCTCCCGGCTGCTCTTGGCAACCCACTTTGCCACCTCCTTGTTCCCCTTGACGGTCCGCTTGATCCCGGTGATTGTCCAGATCGGCCGCCTCCTGGTCCGCTTCCGACGGGCCCCTGGGACCCCCCAAGCCACGTACCAATTCGAGACCCGGTTGCACGCGCACGTGCGGGAACTCGGTCGGATCATCCTCGAGTGGACCTTCAATCACCTCGAACCCCACGACCGAAAGGACATGCCCCCCCAGATCGAGGTCCAGGGGACCTGGTATCGCCGCCGCTCTAAGACCCCCAATCGCTCGGTCGCGACCTTGTTCGGGACGATCACCGTGTGGCGGATGTTGTACCAAGAGCTCCAGGGGATCGAGCCGGCGGTCTTCCCACTGGAGGTCCGGCTGGGGCTGGAAGCCGGCTTGGCCACGCCGGCGTTGGCCGAACGGGCGGCGCAGGCGGCGGCCAGTTCCCCCCAGGCCGCGGTGTTGGCCCGCCTGAACGCCGAGCATGGGGTGTGTTGGTCGGCGGCCTCCCTGCGGAAGGTCCTCGCGGGCGTGGCGGCGGGAATGGCCGAGCACCGCCACGACGCCCAAGTGGCCCAACTGCTTCAGTGGCTGGAGCAGGCGGACCAGTCCAGGGGGAACCGCAAGCCGGTACTGGCTGTGGGGCGGGATGGACTGATGATGCCCATCCGGGGCCAGACGTCGTATCGGGAGGGGGCCACGGCGACGGTGTCAGTGTACGATCGGAGGGGACAGCGGTTGGGAACGGTGTACCTCGGGAGGATGCCGGAGGCGGGCCAGGCGAGCTTGTCGCGGCAGTTGACGGCCGTGATCACGGCCGTGTTGCGGGCCTGGACCGGACCGGCGCCGCGGCTGGCCTATATCACCGATGGGGGATTCCACCAGACTCGGTATGATCGGCGTGTGCTCCAGCGGATGAGCGATCCTCATCACCCCGCCCGGCGGCTGAAGTGGGAATGGGTGATCGACTATTACCATGCATGCGAATACATTTTCAAGATGGCGGAGGCGTTGTTTCGCGACGCCCACCCGGCCCAGGATTGGGCGGAGAAGATGTGCCACTGGCTGAAGACCAAACCGCGGGGGATTCACCGGGTGTTGCACTCGGCGGCCGCGATCCGGCGGCGGCGGATCGTGGTCGGTGCGAAGCGGAAGCAATACCGCGACGCCTACAACTACCTGCGGAAGCGGATGGCTTTGCTGGATTATGTCCGCTACCGCAGTGATCACCTACCGATCGGCAGCGGGGTGACGGAAGCAGCGTGCAAGACGGTATTCACCCAACGGATGAAGCAGTCGGGGATGATTTGGAACTTGGACAGCGGGCAGTGGATTTTGGACCTCCGGGTGATTCACTTGAGTGGCGTCTGGACGGAGGTGTATCAATCGTACTTGCAATCGAAGACGCCTCCGACGATGGGGACTCAAGCGTGTACAGTCGAGGAAAAAGCCTCAATCGCCGCATAATCAATGGCATCGGCGCGATTGCACCCTTCTCAACAGGTCACCGGCCATGCCAAGGCATCCCAAGCGACTCCATCCCTTGCTTCCGATCCGGCGCGACTACGAGGGGTCGCGCCTCGAGGCCCAGCAGATCATCTCCGCCTACGACTCGGTTCTCCCCGTTATTCGTCACCCCCTCGAAACCCATCAAGATTCACC
>JAFAHI010000539.1 GCA_019237325.1 Verrucomicrobiota bacterium
AGCAGGTAGAGCGCCTCTGGATCTTTACTCGACTTACTATTGTCGATGTTCTCGCTGGTAATACCTAGTTCCTCTGCCCTGATCAGTACTGAAATCGTCGCATTTACTAACGTTAAAAAGGCGGGATCGTCTGCTTTAATGACCGCGCTGACCGGCGCCATGCCAATGATCTCCGGCAACATGACCGCCTCTCCGATTTTCTGACGGTTGGCTATCCTCAATCGAGCTAACTCGGCTTCGTCCGCGCTCATTGCTTTCACGTGTCCGGAGGTGAAAGCTGACTCCGTTTCGCCCCATTCTTCAATCGCCAAGATCATCGGCTCCCACCCCGCTTGCTCGAAATAGTCCCGCAAATGTTCCTCGTTCGCTATCTCAATGTTCTGCTCGTTCCTATATCCCGGTTGCACGACGATCGGCGTATTTACTAACTGGCTTACTGTGGTAATCCCTGAGTCCTTCCTTACCAGAACTCTCTGAACATTGAAGAAGAACGGGTGTGAGGTAGTCAGGTTTAGTTGAGTCAATTTACTCGTCGCCATCGGCTCAACCGGGATGTAAAGATCTGCGGCTCCGTTTCGGACCATTTCCGGCCCAGTCGTTCGGTCACTACCGGCGAAAGCTGCTTCGTTCGGGTCCTGAAGTATCGCGGCTGCTAAAGCTTTAGTCAGATCGACCGCTAAACCGGCCCAAGTTTTACCGGTAGGCAAATCTGCTAACCCGGCGCGTACGTTTACTGCACTCACTAGGCGGTTTGCTTGCTTGATTCGATTGACGACGGGCTCAGCGATTGTGGTTTTGGCCAGTGAGCCGAAGAGCGCTAGCCCAAGCGTCAAAATCAAATAAAACCGGTTCGCACTCTGCCATCGATTCTGACTCATGCGCCAAACTGCTAGCGGACTTCGCGTGAATGACAAATAGGAAATCGAACCGAAGCGTGCTCGCCGGATTTCCGGAGCGTGCAAATGCGTAATGCACGACTGCTTACCGGAATGTCATTTTTGTTTCTTACTCAGGCTCTTGTGAGCCTGAGAAGGCAGCTTGACGAAAGCTTCGGAGGAACGACATTTTTATAACTAGGGCTTCGAAAATCGCCGTAAGGTTCGTAGGAGCGTTATATTATCGGCAACGCTACCTGTAAACCTTGGCTTACCTTTGTCTCGACGACTACAGCGGTGCCGTAGCCGGGTATTTTCATGGTAGTTGCCGCCCGGGCGCGGAGACGATGAAATGGTTGAAAGGACGACTAAGAACCGAGGAGCGACGCCCTGGTGGGAACGTCGCTCCATAGAATTCAACTTCCTTAGCTATTTTTTAGGGCTTGAAAGGCTCCCCCGTGTTTGGATCCAGGAAAAGGGCTTCATCCTGATTTTTGAAATCCAACATGTTTAGCAGCGACCCGGCCAAGGCATCGAAAGAGCCATTTCCGAGTCGTCCTAGTTTCCAGTTGTCTTCAATAAATTGCAGTATGGAAGACTGATCGGTCACACTGTGATCGACGAAATTTTTCTTGGCAAACGGCGAAATTATTAGAAGCGGAAGGCGGGGGCCGTAACCGGCTCGACCCTGGAATCCTCCAAGCGGAGGATTAGTGCCCGCGTTGCCCGCACCGGTGAGTGCATCGTATTGGGTTTGCGATTGGTTTACGATGGGCGGCATCACGTGGTCATACCAACCATCCGAATCGTCCCAGCTGATGATAATTGCCATACTATTCCACTCCGGGCTATTCATTAACTCATTGATCGTTGAGACCACAAACTCCTGCTCTAACAGTGGGTCGGAATATCCGGCATGGCCGTCTTGATAGCCGGGCGCTTTCAAGTACGAAACGGCAGGTAGTTTATGGGCATACAATGCCGTCCAGAAACGGGTAATGTCGTATTGGTGATTAGCTTGATCTGTTTCGCCGATGGCGGCGGTTGGCGGAAGGTGTTGGGGATTGGCGGTTTGAGGATAATACTGGAAGGGTTCGTGATGCGGAATGTAGTCCACTTTAGGCTGGCCGTTGCTTCCTATGTGGGTCTGGCTAGGATTGTCAAAGCCACCTTCGAACCAACCCCAAGTAACGCCCTTAGCGTTCAATAAATCTCCAACGTTCTTGCCAGACATCTGCATGGTGGTTCCGGCCGAAGCGATGTCGCCGGTCGGATCCGCATCGCCAATGACCGTTCCCTGTACCGTGACACCAGTTAGATTGGCAGGGGTGACTCCGTGGGTATTACCGGAGATGAGATTCAAGGCGCCGGGAGTCGAAGGACCAAAGTCCGTATCGTAAGAATTGTCGCTCATTGCGAAATTCTGTGCGTAATACCATAAGGCAGTTACGGTATTGCCGTCGAAATAGTCCATGACTTGACTAGGTCCTCCCGGAGGCGTGCCAGTAAACTGGACGAATTTATCCATCAGCCCTGAGTCGAAAGCCTGCTGTTCAGGCATATAATCGTGATCCTGGTCGGCTGTATTCACGTGCGACCGATCGATCCTCTGCGGCTGAAGCAGGTTTTGGTTCATGGTCAGCAATGTATTGTTCAGCCCGTTGACGGATGGGGTGCCGGACTTTGCATGAAAAGCTGGCTCGCCGGGTGGGTTCAGCGCGATTGGGTAAGTCGCAAAATAGTGATCAAAAGAAACGTTTTCTTGAAAGATCACCACCACATAACGAATCGGATATGTCGTATTATTTCCGGCTCTGGCGACGCATGGAAGAACTGTCCCCAATGCGACCGAAAGAGCAGCGATACAACATTTCTGGGTCAAACGCATATATTTTTCCTTTGGATTCCTGACGAATCTGATCGACCGATGGTTCCGCTCTTCCGGCGTCGAAAACGCCAGCTTAGCAAACAGGGAGCTGATATCCTGGATACCAAAGAAAATCAGCTGGCCTTCCAAGCCGACCAAGTTTCTGCAGGCCAGCCCTGTTTAACGCCGGCTCCGTTCTACGGCTAAGGTAAAACCGTTACTTTTTCGTCACAATGCCAAGGGCTTATGACAAATGATCTGCGGCCGTCACAACCTTCACTATTGTTTACGCAGCTTCAGCACCGGGCAGTACATACCTTTCTCTTCCCGGGTCCACCAAGCCCCGGTTTTCTGTTTTTCTTCCAGCGTAGTGAAATGATATTCATATAGCTTTGCCCGGACAAAACGGGGCGGCGAATCCGGAAATGGATTTGTTTTGAGCAAGCCGATGACCGGCGGGGACCCTTGCAGCAAGCGAGCAAGGAAATTAATAAACCAAGGTTCGCCTTCCGCGTCTCCCAACGCCGCGAACCACATCTGCCAGTCTAATCGTGGCTGGTGAGGAGCCACCATCGGCGGCGCGGTGTTTACGTTTCCCACCTGGTATTTGAATTCGTAAGGCTGCCAGGTAATCCCATCACTGCTTCCCTCGACGATTATCTGGGGACGAGTTGTCGTCATAACCCGGAACAAACCGTAGCTGTTGAGCGAGCGAAAGCGTTCGATATGCCCGTACCAGTTTCCCAACAATGGTGGCCAATCGCTCTCCGGGAAAAAAGACTCCCACAGGAGCGGGCCGCTGAACGTCAATACAATTGCAACCAGAGGGATCAGAAGCCACGATGGCCAGCGTGGACCCGCCAGCTTCAGAGGCGGTCGCTCTTTTTTCCCGAAATGAGGCCAGGCGGAATCATCGACCGACAAAACGCACAGCGTCATGGTCAGTAAATTAAAGAAGCAATAATTGCCGGTGGCCGCGATTAACAACTGCAATCCGAAAATACTGGCAACTCCGATCAGGCGAAGCCGGCCGGGGAAGGAAATTAGAAAAGGAGCGATCAATTCGACCGCGAACATCACTACAACCGAGCTGGCTTGAAACCACGCCGGGAGTTGATTCGCCCACCAAGCCAGTGGTGTCGGCAGCGGTTGCGTCCAGTAATGATAATTTAGCGCCGTCAGGTTCCACCAAGACGAATCGCCGCTGGTTAGTTTTACGACTCCCGACATGAACATCAGCCGGAACAAAAGCCAGCGTAAGATAAAATGAGCCCAGGGAGACATTGGCGCTTCAGATCCCCAAGATGGGAGCCAGCGTAAAGGCGCCAGAAAGATACTGAAAAATCCAGTCTCCAACAGGAGATAATCCCATTGGAAATTCATGAACACCTGACCGGCAACCGCGATCGAGAGATAGATTGACCAAAGCAGGACGAGGCAAAGAACCGGCACAACCTCGAAAGCGAGTAACACGCTAAGCCCGGCGCCGGCCGCACACAGGATGTGAATAAATTCGTCGGAAGAGTTAAACCAGAGAAGGGTGGGATACGCCCAGTAAGCTTGCGCGCCGAGACGCTCTCTTACTTGATCTAGCCACCCTGCCACTGGCGCGACACCGTCATGGCCGATGAGCGCGTCTGCCTGTACCCAAAAAGAAACGATGGCGATAAAATAGATTATTCCGAGTAACCGAAGAAAAAGGTGACAAGCCCGATAGTACGTCGCCTGTACCGGTGGTTGTTTTCCCCAGAGCGCTCTGGTCAGGAGCGAAGCTAACCCGCGATTTGTGGCGACCACCCGATAAGCTGCTTCAGCGCAAAAACCGAAGCCGGGGAGATGCCGATAGCACCAATAGCTTTTGCTGCCGCCCGCCCCATAATTTAGCGCCCGAAAGACAGCTTCTGCACCTGTGTAAACTTTGCCGTCCGGCTCAATCAGCCGGATGGCTGACCGAAAACATTCAATTGGCAGATCGTCAGCAAAACGTGCCGCGACCGATTGAAAGGGAGCAATATCAACCTTGTCGTTAAACGTACGTTGCCACCGAATGATCCATCGGAAACAAAACTGGCAATCGCCGTCATAAACGAGCAGCGGCCGTTCCGCCGGCGGCGTACTCCGGTTTAACCGGTCCGGGCAATCAACCAGCGCGTCTGCCACGGACCCAATTAATGCTGCGCTGCCCAATTGCTCAAGGGTGGTGATTTCAGGTTCCCGGTAGGGACGAGCTCCTGCTCGTCCGCATCTGGCCTGCTTTGACTTTGCTAAACCAGAAGAAGGAAAGATCCGCAGATTACATAGCGCGGCGGGGCCGCAACCCCAGAAACATCAACCGCGAATGGACGCGAATAATTGTCCCATATTCGTGTCCATTCGTGGTACATGAGAATTTCGCTCGGACGACAAGATTTTGATTCCTTGTGGTACAGATTACGCAAATTTCGGGGTTTAAGGCCTGAGTACGATCAGCGGGAAAAACATCCGCGGTAAGGCCATGGTCTTTTTGGCTCCCAAGCGATCGTAGGCCAAAAACGGAATCTGACGATTATCCTGGCAGTGTTGCGTCTTGGTTCTTCAACAAGAACTGTCAGGCCTTGTATGACACACAATGGAAATATGAAGCTGCTTCTCACCTCTGGCGGGGTCACGAATACCAGTATTCACGGTGCGCTTATTTCTCTTCTGGGTAAGCCCATCGCGCAATGCAACGCCCTGTGCATCCCCACTGCGGAATATGGTCACCCGATGTGCACGCCTGCATCGGCGTGGCGCTTTGTCTCAGGGAACTCAACCTCGCCCATGTGCAACTTGGGCTGGAAGTCGATCGGCCTCTTGGAACTCACTGCACTGCCAAGCATTGGGGAAGAGCGTTGGATACCGTGGCTACGGGAAGCTGACGTTTTGCTCGTAGCCGGTGGCGACGCGTGCTACTTGGCCCATTGGATGCGCCAGTCCGGGCTAACCGCACTCTTACCATCTCTGTCGGAGACAGTTTGGCTGGGCGTCAGCGCTGGGAGCATGGTGATGACACCACGCGTTGGAGAGGATTTTGTGAACTGGAAATCGCCACTTGGCAACGACAGCACGTTGGGAGTAGTTGGGTTTTCAATCTTTCCGCATCTCGGTCACGAGTCCATGCCCGAAAACTCACTAGAGAATGCTGAACGTTGGGCTGCAAGCATTGGCAGTCCCGCATATGCGATTGATGACCAGACCGCCATAAAAGTCACAGGCGGCATCGTTGAAGTTGTCTCAGAGGGGCGCTGGAAGTACTTTCCGTGAGTTCGGGATTGCACAGATTACGCAGATTTCGGGTTTAAGGCCTGAGTACGATCAGCGGGAAAAAACATCCGTGGTACGGCCATGGTCTTTTAGCTCGCTGGCGATCGTAGGCCAAAAACGGAATCTGCGTAATCTGTTTAATCTGCGGATCTAGTATTTTGTCCTCTTAGCAAAATTTTCGTTGCTTTACCTCTGCATCCGTTGCGCCCCTTGCGCGAGGCTTTGTCTTTGTGTGGGTTACGGCTCCGCCGCTCAATTAAATCGGCAGCGGATTTCTGTCGAATTTTTCTTGGTGCCAGTACGGGTAAACCAACGGGACGGCGCTGGCAGCGTCGAGCTTCTTGACCTGATCAGCCGTCAAGTTCCAGCCAACGGCTCCCAGATTATCTCTCAGTTGTTGTTCGTTACGCGCGCCGATGATGACGGTAGCGACCGTAGGCCGCTGAAGCAGCCAATTGATCGCTATCTGAGGGACACTCTTTCCGGTCTCGGCAGCGACTTCGTCGAGCGCGTCCACGACCTTAAACAGATAGTCATCCGTGACCTTCGGCCCCATTTCATGCGAAAGAGCGCTGCGTTGGCGAGTGACCTCCGGTAGCGGTTGCCCGCGTCGAACCTTCCCGGTTAGGCGGCCCCAGCCCAGCGGGCTCCAGACCACGGTGCCTACCTTCTGATCTATGCTCAAAGGCATCAGTTCCCATTCGTATTCGCGGCCAATGAGCGAGTAATAGGCTTGATGGGCGCTATGTACCGCGGCCAACCGTACTTATCCGAGATGGCCAATGACTTCATCAAGTGCCAGCCGGAGAAGTTGGAACAACCGATATACCGGATTTTGCCAGCACGCACCAAGTCATCGAGCGCGCTCAGTGTCTCTTCGATCGGAGTGCAGGCGTCGAATCCGTGGAGTTGGAAAAGGTCGATATAGTCGGTGCCGAGCCGGCGCAAACTACCGTCTACCGCATTGATAAGATGGAACCGTGAGGACCCGACATCGTTCGGGCCCGCTCCGCGCCGGAAAGTCGCCTTGGTGGAGATCAGCACTTGATCCCGGCGTCCTCTGATGGCGGCGCCGAGCACTTCCTCGGATGCGCCGTCGGAGTAGACATCAGCTGAATCGAACATAGTCAATCCCGCCTCAAGACAGGTATCGATCAAAAGTGTCGCTTCTTTGACATCGGTTTCTCCCCAGGCCTTGAAGAGTTCAGTCTTTCCGCCAAATGTGCCCGTTCCGAAGGCTAGAACTGGTACGCTGAACCCTGACCCGCCAAGTAATCGGTAATCCATAGTAGTTGGTTTTTGTTCGATTGTTTTCGAACGTCTCACCTAGAATGGTGAATCCGGCAAGTGCCATTATTGCCTGCTTATTCGTTAGTCAAGATCTCCCCGGTTTAAGAGGTCACTAACAAAACACAGAATTGTGCCGTTGAACTGGCTTGGCTTCTGGAGTGGAGCGAAGTGACTGACTCCTGGCAAAAACTGATACCGCGCATTTGGAATGCTCCGAGCTAGGTGTTCCGCATGTTCTCGCTTGATAAATTCGTCATGCTCAGCCTGCACGATGAGGACCGGAACACTAATAGCAGCCAAGTCTTGCGCGGAATAGTCTGGTTGAGTTCTCTGCATCGGGCTGAGGTCTTCGAGAAGTCTAGTAAACTGGTCCGGCGTCGGTGAAAGTGCCGTGTAGTCCTTCACATGCCGGCTAAAGCAGCGGCCGAGCAGAGGACTTGGATCGAAGGGATCCTTCGCACCACTGGGATTCATGTTGCAGGCGAAATAGAAGACTCCAGCAACGCGCGCGGATGCGGTTTTCGCGAGGACAAGGGAGGTGCAGGCGCCGTCACTCCATCCAACGGTCATGGCCTTTTTGATGTCCAAGTGATTCAACACGGCCAAGACGTCGGATGCCAACAGTTCATAAGTGTACGGCCGGGTGTCGCGCGTGCTCCGTCCGTGACCGCGGGTGTCAATCAGGATCGTCCGGTATCCATTTTCGAGCAGGGCGGGAATCTGGTAACCCCAGTTACCACTGTGGCCGAGGCCGCCGTGAAGGAGGAGGACAGCCGGGCCGGCTCCGAAGGAATTGTACCAGATCTGAGCTCCCTCATGAGACACGTAACCGGATTCAGTCGGACTCGGCAGCGGTGCTGCCCCGCTTGCCTCAAACCTCTTGAGTTCGGGATCAGTAAAGTCTTCCATATTTAATCCCTCTTTTTTCATCTTACAGACATTGCGACGGAAACTTCCGCTCGCACGCTAGTGATTATGAATTATCCGCTATAAAAGGCCCGATCGGCCTCGCAGCGCTCCACGAGTTGGACCAGGTCTCATGCAATCACCCGCCGCGGCTTGCCCTTCAGCCACGCTGCGATGTTTTCCACGATTTGCTGAAACGAGTCCGCGTAATAGTTCTCGGTGACGTAGCCTATGTGAGGTGTGGCTAGCACATTCGGCAAAAACCTGAACGGATGATTTAGCGACAGAGGTTCCTTGTCGAACACATCAAGCGCGGCTCCCTTAACTTTTCCGGTTTGCAGCGCCGCGATCAAAGCCGGCTCAGACACAATCGGCCCGCGGGAAGTATTCACGAGATACGCGGTTGGTTTCATGAGACTTAATTCATGTTCGCCAACGAGGTCGCGTGTCCGGTCGCCGAGCCTCACATGGATGCTGAGAATGTCGGCCTGGCGGAACAAATCGTCTTTCTCGACCCATTCAGCCCCGTGTTGAGCCGCTTTGTCGGCGGTCAGATTCTGGCTCCAGGCGATGGCCCGCATCTTGAAGGCGGCTGCATAACGAGCCATGACTTGCCCAATCCTGCCTAGACCGAGTAAGCCCAGTGTTTTACCGGGCAGATCGACGCCGATACCCACTTGCCAACCTCCGGCGCTCACTGACGCGCTTTCTGCATAGAGGTTCCGCGTTATCCCAAGGATCAATGCCCAGGTTAGAATCGGAGTCGCCTCCATATCTCTACCATCGGTTCCGCTAACCACGACGTTGTGTGCCTTAGCTGCTCCGAGATCGATAGAGGCATTGGCCATACCGAAGGTAAGGATCAATTTCAGGTTGGGTAGTCGCCCGATCAGATCGGCCCCAAAGCGGGTTCTTTCCCGGATTAGTACCACGACTGAAAATGGTTCCAGGCGCGCCGCCAGCTGGTTGATATCGGAAACGTTGTCGTGAAAAAAAACCGTCTTTGCCGCCGGTTCAAGGCTAGACCAGTTAGCGTATGATTCCGCGTTATGCTGATAGTCATCGAGAACCGCGATTTTGATTGAGTCCGGCATGTGTCGACATCGCTCGAAGGACCGCGAATGACAAATGACAGATTACAAATGACAAATTGCCCCGGTAGAGATGAGCTCTCACTCATCCGGGACTTGCAGCGA
The DNA here is from genome assembly GCA_019237325.1 of Verrucomicrobiota bacterium. Lineage (GTDB taxonomy): Bacteria > Verrucomicrobiota > Verrucomicrobiia > Chthoniobacterales > JAFAMB01 > JAFAVN01. Next base: position 9,417 of record JAFAHI010000539.1, read on the forward strand.
GAAATCACACAAGATCTCAAAGATTACAAAGACAAACAATTTCACAAAAGGCCACGAAGACCGCAAAGCGATAACAATTTACAAGAAGGTCACGAGTTCTTAGCGGTATATTGCGGTCGGGCTTATCTCCGCGGCCTTTGCGGCCTTCGTGTGAATTATTCTGTCTTCGTGACCTTTGCGTCTTTCCAATTCGCGGTTTGCATTTGCTCGGAACTGCTTTATTCGGAAGATCAATACCCATGAGCTCACAACCTCTTGATGGCAAAGTCGGCGTCGTTTTTGGGGTCGCGAATAAACGCAGTATCGCTTGGGCGATCGCCCAGGCGTGGCATTCAGCGGGGGCGAAGCTGATTTTCAATTATCAAGGAGAACGGCTCAAGGAGAACGTCGAAGAGCTAACGGCGACGTTTGGAGCCGATGTACCGACCTATCCTTGTGATGTCTCGAGCGACGAGCAGATCAACGAGTTTTTCCAGAACGTCAGAAAGCACAGTGACCGTGTGGACCTGTTGCTGCATGCGGTAGCGTTTGCTCCGAAGGAAGCTTTGGAAGGTGATTTCGTTAGTACTAGCCGAGACGCGTTTTTAACCGCTCACAATATCAGCGCCTATTCGCTGGTTGGCGTCGTGCGGGAAGCGGTTCCCTTGATGACCAACGGCGGTTCGGTGATTTCGATGACCTATTATGGCGCGGAAAAAGTGGTGCCTCACTACAATGTGATGGGGGTAGCCAAAGCCAGCCTGGAAGCCACTACGCGTTACCTGGCATACGATCTCGGCCCGAAAAAAATTCGGGTGAACTGTATCAGCGCGGGTCCGGTACAAACTCTGGCAGCGCGCGGGATTTCCGGATTCACCTCGATGTTAAAACATTATCAAGAACGTGCACCCCTCCGTCGTAGCTGCGAACCGTCCGAGCTAGGTCAGACCGGGGTGTTTCTAGCGAGCGATGGAGCCGCCGCGATCACCGGCCAAGTGATCTATGTCGATGGTGGTTATCAGATCATCGGGATGTAGGGCGCTAAATTGCCAGCTCCGTAGGAGCGAAATCTTTATAGCGACCCGATTCTAAATTGCCGCAAGCTCCGTAGGAGCGGCATATCCGGTCTTTGCACGCGTCGGCAGCCTCGATTTAGATGCCGCTCCTACGGAGCTACTGCGATTTTTGGACGCCGTGGCTATAAAGATTTCGCTCCTACGGAGCTATTCTCATACGCGGTGGGCCAGATCCCACCCAAGCTCGCCCTTTAGTTCGAGGCATACCTGTCGTAACTTTTTAAGTCCCATTGTTTCCTAATGCACATTTTTGATGAGTTGATTTCCGCCGTTGGCCCTGATGTTATCTCGCGCGACCAGGTAAAGCGTAAGGATTATAGCAGCGATAAATGGTTCGCTGCCCATCTGCCGGACTTGGTGGCAGAACCGACCAATGCCCAGCAGGTCGCCGCGATCCTGCGGATCGCGAGTCGGCACCGAGTACCGGTGACGCCGAGAGGAGCTGGTTATGGTTATGTCGGCGGATGCGTCCCAGAAGAAGGTGGGATCGCCTTGTCGGTGATCCGCATGAACCGGATCAAAGAACTCTCCGTTCCTGATGGCGTCGCGGTAGTCGAGCCAGGCGTTATCACCGGTGACTTACAAGCTGCGGCCCGCAATGCCGGGCTGTTTTATCCTCCGGATCCCGCGAGTTTCAGAAACAGTTCAATCGGCGGAAATATCGCGACTAACGCCGGCGGTCCTCGTTGTCTGAAATACGGGGTGACCCGGCATTACGTACTAGGCCTCGAGGTGGTGCTAGCAAACGGGACCATCGTCCGGGTTGGCGGCAGAACCATGAAAAACAAGACCGGATTCGATTTAGTCGGTCTTTTTGTCGGCTCTGAAGGGATGTTGGGAATTGTCACCGAAGCAACTATCCGGGTGATACCGTTGCCTCCGGCCAGAGCCTCTATTTCGGCCAGTTTCCGTGAAATCGAAGACGCAGCCGAGGCGGTTCAACAGATTCTCAAGGCCGGCTTTTTGCCATCGGCACTAGAGATTGCCGACAAGTTCACGTTGGAATCTGCCCGCAAACATTTGGGTCACCAGATCGTTCCTGCCGGGAACGCGCATCTGCTGGTGGACTTGGATGGACAAGAAAAATCGGTCCAGAATGAGCTGGTCATCCTGGAATCGCTAGTGAAAAAACTTGGGGCTCTTAGCATCGATACCGCATTTGGCGAGACGGAATGCGAGGCGTTGTGGGATTTACGACGCGGATTCTCTGAATCACTCAAAGCCACTGGATTAACCAAGTTGAACCAGGATGTTACCGTGCCGCGCGGCCGTCTGGTTGATCTGGTAAAATTCGCGGCTGAGCTGCAAAAGCGATCCGGGTTCCCGATCGCCTGTTTCGGCCATGCCGGCGACGGTAATATTCATGTCAATGTGATGGTGGCCGAACCGGAAAAGCCCGAGAACCATCAACGGATGGACGAGACCTTGGATGCACTTTTCGAACAAATCATCGCTTGGGGCGGTGCTATTACTGGTGAACATGGGATTGGCCTGGCAAAAAAACGGTGGTGGCCACAAGCGGTTTCCGGTGAAAACCTCGCTCTTCATCAGACCATTAAATCGGCCTTGGACCCAGACCGGCTTCTGAATCCGGGGAAGTTTCTGTAGCCCGTTTCGCTCGAAAATGCGCATGCATTTACGAGCAAAACAGGCTATGGCCGCAGGAGCCCGGCTACGCCTGTGACTCCTGCGCCGTTACCTTAGCTCGAGCGTATTGAGGTCAGCCCTTAAATGGACGCGTTAGCGTCCACATAGAGTTGAACCGCGCCGCTTCTTGCCTTAACTGAACGTCCGTATCCTCCCCGTAACAATTTCTCACCCTTTATGCCCAAACACGGAATTCACGCGTTCACCCTAGAAGGCTCGAAGATAAATTTTACTAAATGAGCGCCCTACTTGGCATCGATCTTGGCACTTCGAGTGTCAAGGTCGTCGTCTATTCGACCGCTGGAAAAATTCTCGGTCTGGGATCGGCCGAGTACCCGATTTTGACACCGCACCCTGGTTGGGCGGAACAGGACCCAGAGCACTGGTGGTCAGCGACGGTTCACGCTGTCAGAAGCGCTCTAAATGCTGCAGGTCAGCCGGAAATTTTTGGTATCGGTTTTTCCGGGCAAATGCACGGCCCGGCTATCCTGGACAAACAAAACCGGCTGTTAGGGAACGCGATCATCTGGGCGGATCAACGCAGTGGATCGTTATTGGCCGAGATTGAATCCCTCGTCGGGAAAAAACGTCTGGCGGAAATTTGCGGAACTGCGCCGGCCGCGGGTTTTCTCATTGCGACGCTCCGATGGTTTCAGCGCCATGATCCGGCCCGCTTAGACAAGATCGGTACGATCCTTCTGCCTAAGGATTATGTCCGCTTTAAGATCACTGGAGAAGTCGCCACTGATGCCAGCGACGCGGCTGCGACAGGCTTGTTCGATGTCGCCGGAAGGACATGGGCTTGGGAGATAATAGAGATTTTGGGTTTACCGAGAACGATCTTCCCGCAGGTTCGTGATTCGGCGGAAGTTTGCGGAAAGCTATTGCCAGATCCTGCTGCGGAACTTGGACTTAAGCCGGGTATACCGGTTGCCGCTGGTTCAGCCGATCAACCGGCTCAGGCGGTTGGCAATGGTTTGATCGAGGCCGGTCAGGGATCGGTAACGTTGGGGACGGGAGGCCAAGTATTTGTGCCGTTAGCGGCGCCCGTCTTTGATTCTCAGGGAAGGTTACACACGTTTTGTCATGCCTTGCCTTCGCGCTGGTATTTGCTGGGCGCCATGTTGTCAGCCGGGATGGCCCTTCGCTGGGCCCGGCAGGTGTTGCGGTGCGATCAAGTCTCTTACCGGGAGCTGGATCAGATGGCAGAGGCGGTGCCAATCGGCGCAGAAGGACTGGTTTTTCTGCCCTATCTTGTGGGTGAACGTTCGCCTCTGATGGATCCTGAGGCGCGAGGGACCTTCGCCGGTCTCACACTCCGGCATGATACCGGACACTTGATTAGAGCGGTCCTGGAAGGGATCAGCTTTGCGATGCGCCAGATTATTGAGACGATCGAAGAGACCCGCGTATGCATGGATCAGTGGGTCGCGTCCGGGAATGGCTTAGGCAGCCCGCTCTGGCGGCAAATGTTAGCCGATACGCTCAATCGGCCTTTATTACGGGGCGAAGACGCTAATTCTGCCGAACGGGCAGGAGTCGGCGCGGCTATCCTTGGCGGAATCGCCGCCGGTGTATTAAGCGGGTTTAAAGAAGCGCAGGCTTTTGCGCCTCGGTTCGATGAAGTCACCCAACCAGATCCTGCTCGGGTTGAAGCGTACGAGCGAGCATATGCTCGCTTCAAAGAACTTTACCCGCGGCTGAAGGGATGGTTTTAGGGGCGACACCCGCGGAGCGTTGCCTCGCTTGCGAGACATCGCACGGTTTCGCCCCTTGCGCCCTCAGAAATCCTTGGCCAACGACCATCCTATTGGTGAGCCGATCCCGGTGACATTATCATACCCAGTATGTGCCTTATACAGTCCGTTGCTCCCTTTGGTGATGTCGTAAAAATGGCCATTTGTGTATTTGTATCCGTCGGCCTGGAACACCATATAAATGGTTGGATTTACCCAACCAAATCGCGAACCTTGATATTGGTTGATCTCAAGTTGTAATGCGACATAGGTCGGGGACGACCAAGAGGTTCCGCCGACGGTATCCCAAGCGCCGTTGACGAAACGCGAATCGTTGTAGGCCCGGAAAGCAATATCGGGCACGTTACGTTTCTTTTTAGACGCGAGGCCGGGCACGCCATTTTGGTACGACGGAAGCGAGAAAAGCTTGGAAACCCCGCCCCCTGAACTAGGCCAGGCCACCTCGCTTTCCCACTCACCGGTAGACCGATTTGCAGTCAGTTCTGTGCCGCCAACAGCCAGAACATGAGGCTCTGCGGCCGGGACCAGGACCTTTCCGTGGTCTGAGCCATAGTCGCCGCCCGATGCGACAAAAGTGATACCTTTTGCGTTCCCTGCCAGGAGGCCTTTCTCGAAAACCTTATCGATGTTTTCGGTTTGACCGAAGCTCATGTTTACCACCTCAGCCTGGTTATCACTGACGATTTGATTTATCGCAGCGTCCCGGTCCGGATGGTTAAGCTCTGCTATGATGTAGATAATGACATCTGCTCCGGGGGCCAGCCCGGTTATCGTCTCCGTATCTAACGTCGCTTCTTTCTGTCCGGACGTATACTTTCCAACTTTACCTTTGAGGACGGCTTCACGGCTAACGGTACCGGTGTGGTTGATACTAAAATACTTCCAATAGGTTGTTAGATCGCTGTCTTTGACATCCGAGTCGATAATGACGGCAGCCGTATGGTCAGTGCCGTCGTAGTCATGTTGGACTGGAAAATCGAAAGCGGTCGCGATCGTGCCCGGGCCAATGCCGTCTTTCGGACCTCGGTAAGGACTCCCCAGCGGCTGCGGTTCGGCTTCATCCGGGGTCCGCGAGTTAACGATCAGGTTATCCAACACCACGGCATCGACCGTGGCCTCGAGCTCGGCCGGTAACAAAGCCGGCTTTACGTTCGTGTAACGTTCACCATCAGAACCTTGGTTGACGTTGTGTATCTCTGTCTTGAAATACGTTTCCACCGTTACCGAAGGCGCGCTGGCGTAAATCTGCATGCGATTGTCCGCAACCCCTGTGATTTGAAAACCCGCAGTGGTTAGCTTCGCTACCACGTCATTTACCTGTTCCACCGTAGGACCGAATCGATCTGCAAATTCCGCGCTGCTGAGGTAATGATGGTAATTAGGCGAAGTCCGATCGCTTTGTTCTTCTACTAGTTTGTTAAGTTCCTCTTCGCGATTGAAGCGAAGACTCACTAAGATGTCGATCGCTTGCCCGGGATCGCGATGGCCTAGATCTTGCATGTCCGTTAACTGCGGGACTTCAGATGCTATCTTAAGGTTGTCTGTGTTCTGAGCCTGGCTTAGCGGCGCCAGCAATGAAGCGAATGGGATAACCGCCATCGCTAACGCGAGGAGCTTCTGATTCATAGGTTTGAGGTTGTAAAGGAGGCCGTAAAGCATCTATCAGGTGTGCGAGACGCTGACAATGCTCATCTGGCGGCAGATCCCGGTAGAGATGAGCCCGAGCTAATCGCGGGTCGAGAAAATGTGCCGCGATCAAAACTCGGATGAGCTGGAGCTCATCCCAACCGGCGAAATTATTCCTTCCTTTGATGAAGGACTTTGAACGCCGTTCCTGCCCCATGCTCACTAACGGTGAAAGCCGTTGCTGCGTCCTCTCGCTTTAGTGTGGGTGAATACCAGCGACCGACGAATTCTCGCTGGGCAAGGCAATCGATGGCCTTGAGAGCGACACTATCGCCCCAGGTCTGTAAGTCGGTGAAATTAACATCCGCCGTCAGATCCTGATAACCGGCTCGGCGGAGAATTTCCATGCCTTCGATTCGCTCCTGC
>JAFAHI010000584.1 GCA_019237325.1 Verrucomicrobiota bacterium
CCTGGGCGGAATACTACCGGACGCACTGGAAGGACAAGACGCCGAGCGCTCCGACGGAGACGACGATTCTCGGATCCATTGACGCGATGACGGCCACGCTGACTTTTAACGAAGCGCACGACGAGTTGGTCGAGGGAATGGCGGTCACGGGCCCAGGTCTGGACGACGCCGAGACCGAGCGGGGTAAACACCAAGGGGATGCGGTGATCCTGGAAATCGCCAGCGACAAAAAGTCAGTCATCCTGAGCCAAGTGGTGGCCACCGGTTCCACCGATGCGACATACACCTTCCTGGAGCCGAAATCGCTGCTGTGGACACCCAAAGCGAACGCAGACCCGGGATATCCGGTGATCGTTTTTGACAAATCCAAATTTTCCGGTGAGCCGGACTGGCACGATCCCTACGAGTTCTCCCAGCAAGTCTATCTGATCATGGCCTCGATGAACCAGATCGGCGAGCCGAACAACGACAGCGTGTCCAAATACATGCAGGACATTGTCGGCGCCAACATGGGATACATCTTCACCAATGACGCGAAGAAGACCTATGACGCCGACGAGGTGACGTCAATGATCCGCGACATGATCAAGTCCGTGCTGCGCGGAGTGACCGATTTCACCAAATTTCCGGACGTGATCGAAAACGGACAGCACACGAGCTGGTATCCGGATCCGGCGAAAGCGACCGGTGGCCAGACATTCAATGTCTTCAACCTCGATCCCTTTGTCTGGTTCGTCCATGTCGTTTTGGGTTTCTCGGGCTACGGGTTCTCCGTGGATGACGACACGGCGGATGTCGGCGCCGGCGGGGCGTCGAAACTTCAGCTCACCGTCACCGAAACCACCGGTCTGAAAAATACAAACCCATGGAGCATCCAGGCGCCCTACGGTCCGGTGGGCCCCGTCACGCTCGAGTATTCGGGTGCGGCGACCGACACCAATGGGGACACCCTTTACAACGCCATCGCAAGCGTCAGCAATACCACACCGATCAAGGTCACCACGCCGGCTCCACATCACCTCTCCACCGGCGATACGGTGCGGATCGACCAGGTCGAGGGCGACAACGCGGCCAACGGCACCTTCAAGATCGGCAATCTCACGAGGGATACGTTCGAGCTGTTCCATTACCCGGATGGCAAGACGCCGGTCGCACCGACCGGCGACTACATTAGCGGCGGCAGGTGGAGCTATCCGCTCCATCCCTACATCGACTCCGGCGCCGATCTGACGAAGGTTTTCTATCGGGTAACGGGGGATGATGCCCTAGGCACCTTCCTCGGGACGTTCGTCTCCGTGAACGGCGTGGACAAAAACCCATTGGACGGGCCGAACGCAGTGATGTTTCGCGTCTGGCAGCTGGGCCAGCAGAACACCGGACGACTTCTCCTCTGGGCCGATTTGACCGATGCGAATGGCAACCGTCTGGACAAGGGCACTTACACGTTCACTTTCTTCGGAATAGTTCCGACAAAAACGCCCAACGCTCCAGAACAGTAAAAGTTTTGTCCAGGAGCTACGCCAATGAGTCACCGGGCGCTTCGATCACGGCCTGATTCCAGAAGTCTGGGTCGTCATAACGCGCCGCCAGGGCATCGATATCGATTTGCGATTCAGTGTGTCCGAAAAGGGGTCAGTCAAACCGACTGACCCCTTTTCTGATTCCCCACAGACTTCTTGAACCCTTTGGTGCCGTATGAGCATCAACTTGCTGTAGCCACCTAAATTGCAACCATTTTACGCATTGGTCTGGTCTCGCTTCTTCAAGCCGGTGCGCTCAGCGATTGCCTTCTTATGGCTTCGATTGCTCCAGCCGCTCCATCCTAGCTAGGGCCGCCAGAAGGAAGGTATGTCAGTATTCAAAAGACGGATTTATCGGGGGCACACGCTGACCAAACGCGGCAACGAATACCGCAAGCACACGCCTGGCGTGTTGCTTACTTTTCAGGTGTTTTTCTTTTCTACCGGCCAAAACTTGTGGTCCCAATCGAGAAAAACAACATAAAACACGTTCCCGATGATGTGCCCTCCGACGCATTCCTTATTTTGGATGTGCATTGACGCCCAAACGGCGTCCGGAGGAACGTGTTTCGGGTGAGTGAACTCGCTGTCAGGGGGAAAGGGTCCGTAGCGATGGAATTTCTTGTCCAAACATTGGAGTATTGGCTTAGAACTATGCGCGTGCCAACGATTCAGCAGCTTCGAAAGAAGGCAACTCTCCTCCCACTGGTCAAAGCTTTGTCCTTGCGACGAATCCCAGTGCTTCAGGCTAATACAGAATTCTGCTGGAGCCTTTTCCGGAGCAGCGCTTGCCTGGCCTGCAAGAATATTTGGTTTTTTGGATTGCCCTGCGAGACGATTCTTCTTTTTTCCCATCAAGCTGCAAGGCGCGCCGCATAGAACTTTCGCATAGCACTCTTGCTAATGCGGGCTGACCCCTTCTCATCCGGTAGCAAATCGCCACGAGCATTCTTCCAGGGATCTTCGGAGTGGGTTAGGCACTCAAGGTGGTAGCCAGTCTTGTTTCCGTACTCCTCTAGTACATCGTCAATCAACTCGACCTGCTCCTTTTGAAGGCATTTCTCCGCCCGGGCGATTATGGCGGGAACAAACTGCGGTTTAATTCCAACTTCGGTAATCAGCTTGGAATGGTCCTTCAGCTCGTTCCAGACCGAAATCAGAACTGGGCCATGCACCCACGCTCTGAAATCTTCCTCGAATAAAGGTGCTCCATCGAAAAGAACGAGATGCCAACTCTGAATGTAGTAGAGCAGCTTTTGAAGCTTCAGATGATCGGCCCCTCCGAGTTTGACAATGACGTACTTTGCCAAGTCAACCGGATCGATCTGGCCTCCAACGTGCTTTCCTTTTTTGAACGGGTCGCTCATCTATTTTGGTGTTAGTGTTATATCCCGCGAGAATAGCCAAAATCAATGCCAAACCTGCCAGTAACTTGTCGATAAGTTGTCAGCAATTTACGGCTTGGCGCGGGAATAATGTTCACTTGAACATGCCATGGATTGTTGGGAACGTCTAGGCCAAATGCCGGAGATTTCTCCTCTTCTGGCGTTCCGCACCGCTAGAATCAGGGTGCCAGAGCATCACTATATCCGCACACCAACCGGTTTAGCGCTCCGGCTGGCACCCAGACACCCGCTGAATCATCGGCAGTTGCTAGCGTCACCTTTAGCGCTTCCCTTTCAAACGAACGCCGGATAACCGGCTCGTACGATCCTCTCCCCGTTGCGACAACATCCAAGCACTGGAGCACCAATTCCGTTCGGTTCGTTCCGGGCTATTTCCAAAATCGCCGATCCGTGAGAGCGCTCACTAACAGCTTCGAGCCTTAAATCAAAAAGCTCGCCAGTGGTGGTTCTAGGGTTGAGAGATATGAGAGATCGTCGCGCTTCACGGCACCGATTTTGCAGACTGTAAAATGCCGGCGGTGTAGCGCATTCGACGCGCTTTATGCTTGCTCAGGGCATGCGAGGCACCCATTCGACGCACCGTTAGAGCAAAGGTCGTGCTTGGTTGTGGCTAGGATCTCGAATGGCCTGCCATGAGCAAGGCGCAGGCGCGTCGAATGGCTGCCTCGCATGGATTCGAACCATGACAAAGTGATCCAGAGTCACTTGTGCTACCGTTACACCACGAGGCAAAGTAGGGGAAATTCGGTACCATATCGTGGGTAAATCGCAAGCGAAACGGTTGCTTCGCACGACAGATAGAGATGACCAAGATCCAAGGGCAGAATCCAGTCTGGATGGCACACGCTGGGTCGCGGCTCCGACTTCGCTCGGCTGGTTGTAGCGAGATTCCTTTCAATATGAGCTACGTCGGACAAGTCGGCGGATGTTTAGGGCCAGCACGCTTTAATCTAAGGCGAAAACGTCATGGCCCTGGGAAAACTCTTCGGTCATTCGGGAGCCTCGCCCCACCAAAATCTCAGCAGACCAGTGGTCGGAGCATGCCTACCAAATTTGTCATCTGGTATCTATCGTTTGTCATAGCCGCGTAGCGGCTCAGCTACCGAACGGGTTGGTCACATTCGTTCCGGCTGGCGGGTTGAACTCGTACTCTGATTCGGGGACCGGGTCGCGTTTTACGTTCGAGTAGTCGATCAACACTCGTTCGCCGCGCGGGCTTTGGTAATCAACCTTCTCCGGGGTCAGATCGGTCTGCATCGTGAGGGTCAGCGATTTCACCAACCGGCGGATGGACGCAGTTTTTGGGGTTAGGGTGATGACGTAGGTGTTGCCTTCTTTGGTGCCTTCAATGTTGTAGTAGTCGCCGACTCGCTGGAAATTCAGCCCGGCGGTCAACGCTTGTAGCGATTGACGGATAATCGGGCGTTTTTCGAGATCGTATCGCTCAGCCGTTTTGAGGTTAGGATAGTAGATGGTCATCTTTTTCCCGTCGATCACGGTGGTGCTCGGAGAATTGCCGGTGATCTCACGCCGAATGTTGTCCGGAGGCGTAAACCAAATTTTCCCCTCGTTGATTACCGGATCCTTCAATATGGCCATGTGCCGCTCTTCCTTAAAGTTGGCCTGAAGCGAGGTGCGATTTTGATAAACGGTTTCCAGGCGCTTGACCAGGTCAGTGATCTCGTCCTGAGAAAGAGGCGCCGCCTGCAGAATGGTGGCGAAGAAAACGCTGATAATAATGGGGATCGTCTTAGTCATTTAAATAAAGGCTTTAAAAGCAACCGCTATCCGCATCCGAATGGTTCGGTTCAGCCGAAACATTCGGATGCCATAGCCGGCGTTGCTCAAAAATCCATAAGAGATTCTTGAGCGACGCCGGCTCAGGGCTGCCAAATAGGCACGAAGTTATACCATTGGTCTGGAAATTCGCGAACGATAGCCTCGAAGACATCAGCAACTCGCTGAGTATTGTTTTCCGTGCTCGCGCTGTTATCCATTTCGATCGACGGGTAGGCGTAACAGCCGTATCGGCCCGGCTGTAGTTGTAGTACGAAGGCGGGAATGATGGTGGCTCCGGTGTGTTGCCAGATTCGGGCGGCGGCGGCCGAAAACAACGTTTGTCTACCAAAGAACCGGACTTCCACGCCGCTATTGAGGTACGGCCGATCCACCAACATCGCCACCAGTTCGTTGCGCCGCAGCGCCTGGATTATCTCGACAAAGGCGAACTTGTCCGCCCCAACGGTGATCGTTTTGATCCCGAACCGAGCCCTATATTCCTGGCGCCAGACGTCAAGTTTCCGGGTCGGTTCTTGCATGGTGACCACGTTCACCGGGAACCCTTCAGCGGCTAACACCATTCCACCCAACTCCCAAGCCCCAAGATGGCCGGTGATCAAGAGAGTTCCTCGTCCTCGGCTAAGACCTTCATTGAGAAATTCGAAACCGCGCCGAGCGACGATCAAGTTATTCATGCTGGGGACGCCGCCGGCGGCGGCATCGCAGAAATCGTGGAGCATCCGCAAGAAATTTTGGAAACATGCCAAACAGAGCTCCGAAGCGTCCTGTTTATTCAACTGAGCGAGATTGGACAATAGAGCGACCCGCCGGTCGGGACAAAAGCGGTAGCCCAAGCTGCCAACCCCGGCGGCGAACGCCCGAGTCAATCGATGAGGCAGGTGACGAACTAGCCGGCCGGCGATCTCGAAAGAGAAAGGTGAGTACCACGCATTGCGCGGTAACGACGCTCCGTTTTGGTTACCCTGGAGGGCGGGTACCGGTTCTGGCGCGGTCTGATGCATGCCTTAATGCGCGAAACTGAAAGTCATCGATCCTCGGCGATAGAACTGAACCTTGGCCCCAACAAGTTGATTGCCTTTGCGATCGAAAGTGGCGTTCCATATTTTGCCGTTTTGGGCTGAGGCCTGGTTCGAATCAAAGTAAGGGACAACCTGTTTGAGGAGTGCCCAGGGGCGAAGCAGGCTCGGCGTCCTGTCGACCGGCCCGGTCCAGCCGTTACGAGCGAGTAGGCCGGTTGCGACCAAATGTCCGTCGTGTGCTTGAAGCTGTAGCATCTCCGCGCCGCCTTTTGAGAAGATCAGGTCGTAATCTCCGCTGGGCTGAGTCCTGAGGATAACGTCGCCTACGATAGAGGTACGCGTGGTTTGATAGACCATTTGGCCGTCATGTTTTTTGGCGTTAGCGAGCCCGGGAAGCTCGTTTACGGTTTGGCAGGCAGAGAACAACAGAGCGAGACAAAAAAGAAGCAGATAACGGGACATCTTCTAAATCTTCGGATTTTTGAGCGGTTCCGGATGCAAGGTTAAGGCAAGCCAGCATTCGAGAGGTGGTGCGTCGACAGTAGCAGGCAACAGCCTAAATCGCTCCAGAATTTTCACAATTCGGGCACGATTTACGCTACGAGGCAAAAGCCGGCAAACAGGACTACTGCTTTTTGCATGACCGTTCATGGGTAGGGCTAGAGGTGGTATAGACCGTAAGCAACATGGCGGTTTGCCAATCTTCCAAGGAAGGGCTTCATCTTAAAGTGAATTCGTCGGTTTCTGTCTATTGACGTGAATTCGCCTCGACGGGTTAGGGTTTTGCATTATTCGGGCCAATCGTTCTCGTCCTCGGGCAATCGTCCTCGTACTCGTCGTCGTTCTCGTCCTCAATGTTTTGGTGGGGCGGTGCTCCAGACCGTAACCAACCGCTGGCATAATCTGCCTTCCGCGTTGGTCCGACCTAACGATTCGAGCAGCATGGCCGAGCCGGGGATGGGCGCGGTAAACTGGCTAGGCGTGTTCCTGTTCAAATTTTGCGCTGGGGCCGTACCCAGTTTCACCACGGTGGCAACATCACAGACCAAATATCGAGGACGAGGACGACGACGAGTACGAGGACAATTGCCTCGACGACGAGGACGATTTACGACGGGCGATCTCGGCGCTCACACTCGTTCTCGGCGTTGCTAGTGGGGCAGATCCTCTATAATCGTGCCGGCGGAGATTCCGTGGCGTTCGAACCAACCTTGGTTGACCAGAAGGGCGTAAGTGACGGAGTCAGAGAGGCTTGGCACAGGGGTCTCGTCGTAGGGTTGCATCGGGCGGATCTGGATGATTTTGCCGTCCGATTGAATAAACGCGATCGAGAGAGGGATAGAGGCATCTTTCATCCAGAACGAAACGCGTTGCGGCGCTGGAAAGACGAAGAGCATCCCGTCGTTTTCAGCGAGAGTTTGCCGGAAGCGTAAACCTTTCGCGTGTTGTTGAGCGGTTTCGGCTAACTCGACGTCCAACGTTTCGTTCCCGATCCGGATCTGTGTGGTATGAAATCCGTATTCGTCCAGTTCCGCGGATCGAGTAGACGGAGCCGGGGGCGTTGACGGAGTAGTCGATCTGAACGGAGTAGCGGAAGGGGGAGAGGCCGTGAAAGGAGTACCGGAGACGCTCGGGGTAGCCGCCGGCGATACCGGAGTTGTCCGGGCTTCAGGCGTATGCTTGGCTTCAGGCGTTGGCGTAAGTTTAGCCGTTGACGAAGCCACAGCGACATGGTCGCTCTCCGTTTCCATGAAATAATAAGCGCCGATGCCTAAGGCAAGGGCTCCGACAAAACAGAACAGCGCGGCGGCCACCAAAATGAGGATGGCGAGCGCTAACGGGACCTGGCAGGAAGATGGGTTTGTCCTTTGCATCGACGCGGGTACCAAGAGACGCGAGCTAAGTCTTTTGCATGGAATCGGTTCCGGCGTACGTTCCCGAAACCTATTGGAAATCTGCTTATGGATATTTATCTAGCGATTGGATTCGCGCCATTGGTTTTGGGAGTCTGCGCCATCAGCCGGCTTCGCGTCGGGCGGTGTCTCCTGTTGATTGGCGGCGCCTTGGCATTAAGCGGCTGTCTGTCGTTGAAGCTTGGTAGCAACGACAAACCGCAGCCAACGGCCGGTCAGAGTGCTCGTCAGAGTACTGGTGCGGTTGATATTTCCAACAGCATGGCGGAAGCATCGCCAAGGAGCTAGCAGGGCGTCTGGGCGATGGGGCGAAACGGCGCACCGGCGAATGGGCGAAACGGCGTTGTCCCGGAGGGACTAGATGAGCGTAGCCAGGCAATTCATTGCCTGGAATGGGCGTAAGCAACGACCCGTCCCGGAGGGTACGGTATGATTGGGTCGGTTCCATCCGCGCGCAGCTACGCAATGGCACATCGCATGCATCATACCGTCCCTAAACGGGACGGATCTTTTTTACGCTCGGTTCCAGGCAGTACACTGCCTGGCTACGTTCATTTAATCCCTACGGGATCCTTGCTCACCACCTCCTTCCCAAATTCCCGCACGTCTGTGGCGGTACCGAACGTATCAAACTTCTCGGCCAGGCGCGTAGCGATCCGCGAAACATCAAGCTCGCGCACCAGCGCCTTGATGTTCGGAACCGCGGCGGCGGTGACACTCAGGTCGCGTAGACCTAGCCCCAATAAGATCGGCACTGCTTCCGGATCAGAACCGATCTCGCCGCAAACCGAAACTGAAATGTTTCGGTTCTGAGCGGCTTCAATAGCCGGTTGGCAGATCCGCAAAACTGCCGGATGCAAGGCATCCGCGTACAGGTTCAACGCCGGATTGCCCCTTTCAGCACAGAGCACGTATTGGGTGAGATCGTTGGTACCGAAGCTAAGGAAATCGCATTCTGCCGCGATCTGACCAGCTAGAATGGCAGCGGACGGAGTTTCGATCATAGCGCCGATTGGAGCCGGCCACTTGTGAGGTAGCTTCTCAGAAACCAACTCCTGGTGTAGCTCCTCGAAGAGTTTCCTCAGCTGAACCAGCTCGGAGTGATCAGTCACCATGGGAACCAGGATCCTAATCTCATGGTCCACCGCCAAACGTAAGACCGCGCGAAGATGCGACCGGCAAAATCCTGGGTTTTGAAACAGGAGCCTGATGCCGCGTACGCCCAAAAAAGGGTTCGCTTCATGCGGGACTGTTAAGAATGGCAGCGGTTTGTCACCGCCGATGTCCAAAAGGCGCAACGTCACTAAGCGCGAACCGAATGGGGCCAAAGCATCTTGATAGGTCGAGAGCTGTTTCTCTTCCGAGGGGAGTTGATCGAATTTTTGAAAGAGAAACTCGGACCGGAATAAACCGATAGAATCCGCGCCGTAACGCAGGGCCGAGGTCACATCTTCTCTTGAGCCTGCATTCGCGGCGATATTGATCAGCAGACCATCTTTGGTCTTAGCGGGTTCTCGGCTTTGGGAGAGCGCGGCTTCGAAAGCGCTTCGACTGGCGGCTTGCGCGGCCTCGATGGTGGCGCGTAGCTCCGGGCTCGGATCGATCCAAAGGGTGCCTTTCTCTCCATCGAAGGCGACGTACGTGGCGCGCCGAATTTGGTCGACGGCACTGGCGGCGCCACCGATGGAAGGAAGACGCAGCGCCCGGGCGAGGATGGCGCCATGGGAGGTCGGTCCACCGTGCAGTTGCAGGACACCTTGGATTGCGGTGGAGCCGATAGTATCGGCTAGGCTAGGCGTTAACTCCTCGCAAACCAAAAGTGCATTGGCGCCGTTGTCCGGCAGAACCATTTTCTCTGTTTGTTCTCGCAGCTCATTGAGAACTATTGAGCGAATCTCGCGAAAATCAGCGGCGCGCGCTCTCAGGTATTCGTCCGAAACGGATTCTTGTTCTTCTGCCAAACCGGTGAGTATCGTGTGCCAGGCTTGAGCGGCGTTTTCGTGTTGATGATGAACGCGCTCCCCGACATCGGCAATGATCGTTTCATCCTCGAGAATGAGCCGCTGTGCCTCCAGAATTGAAACCGTTTCAGGGTCGAGTGTCGTGCGAAGACGTTCGAATCGGCTGGTGAACGCTTTCTCAGCGCGATTGATCGCTCCGTGAAGCTTTTCCAACTCTATTTTGGCCGCAGGTTCATCGGGCACCGCGTAGGAAGGAATTGGTGGTTCAAGCTGCTCTAGAAAAATCGGCTGACCAATGGCGATTCCGGCTGAAACCGGAAACGGTTCATCGGTGGTTGGCACAACGCGCGGAGGGACTTTCGCAGCAGAAGCCGCATTGTCCCCAAAGTTGGTGTGTACCAGTCCGTTGATCGCACAGATCGCGGATTCTTGGTCAGGGCCAGCAATGCTAAACCGGATCTGATCTCCCTGTCGAACTTGTAACCGCGCCAGGTCGACCAGACTCTTCGCTGCGATCGGCCCTCGCTTAGCCGACAGGTTTTCGATCTGTACCGTCGCTTTGAATGGAGCAAGCGCTCTAATCAAGTTTGCTGCCGGACGAAGATGGAGACCGTGTTCGTTGCGAATAGTTACTGCCAGCTCTGTCCCTTTGGCAGGGACGAGCATCTCTTCATCGGTGCGTGCCGGCTCCGGCTGTGGTGCAGTATCATCCAGCTGTTCTTGTTTTGGAGTGAGTCCTTGTTGGGCAGCAGCGGTTACTTCGTTTAATCCCGAACCAATCTGTATTTGGACCGCCGCAGCGATACTACCTTCCACCAACGGCGCAGAACAGAGGACGAGCGGATCCGTCATTTCAAAGCTGACTAAATCTTTTGCTGTCTCTGCGCTCAAGATGGCGCTGCCCATGTCCATCAGAACCAGGACACCGTCAGGAGATCGAACCTTCAGAATCGCTTCTTGAATATCCAGCGCATCAGTACCGAGCTCTGACCGATCGTCGCCGACGCCTCCTGCCGCCGCGATCGAGATATCGGGCCCAACTGTCCGCTTGATTAGATCGACCGTGGCTTCAGCCAGGCGGCGACTGTGTGAGACTAAAACGAGACCTACCATTTATTAGTGAGAGGTGAGAGGTGAGAAATAGCTAACTGTGGGGGGTGGCGCGGCGAAGTAAGCAGTAAGCAGTAAGACGTAAGCAGAAAGCAGTGTCCGCATCTGGGATGTGCGGCGTTCTTGAACTTCCTACAATTCTTCGAACTCTTTGAAGTGTTTCTAGTGCTTACTGTCATACCACTTACCGCTAACTGCTTACTGCTTACTGCTTACTGCTTACCGGTCAGTGTTTCCGCGGCGCATTCGAACAGGAAGAACGTGGACGTTGCGCCTGGATCCTGGTGGTTAACGCTGCGTTCACCGAGGTAGCTGGCACGACCACGTCGCGCCATGAGAGGAATGGTCGATTGAAGTCCGGCTTCTGCGGCAGCGACCGCCTCAGCGAGTGCTTGATCTAACGATTCATTTGCGGCGATCGCCCGGCGGCACGCTTTCACAGCCGGATGAAGGGCGTCGACCATGGTTTTGTCACCAATCGCTGCCTTACCGCGCAACACGATTCCGGCTAGACCTTTCTCTAGGACTAAGACGAATTCTTCGGGTGTGAGCTCGGTCTTGCCCGCAGTCACATTGCTTGCTTGCAAGAAAAACGTGCCGTACAAAGCGCCGGCGGCGCCGCCTACCGTCGAGATGAGCGTCATGGCCACGATCTTGAGCAGCGCACCGATATCTTTCCCTTGGAGTTCAGCTTTCTTGGCTAGAACGGCTTGAAAGCCGCGATTCATGTTGGCTCCATGATCCGCATCGCCAATGTCAGAATCGAGTTTCGTCAGAAATTCTTTCTGCTCAGCAATGCGAATCGAATAGCGTTCTATCCAAGCGATGATTTGATCGGCGGTGATTGTCGTCATGTATGGAACTAACGGAGAGATGGAGTAACGGAGAGATGGAGTAGTGGAGTAGTGGAGTGATGGAGTGATGGAGGGATGGAGGGATGGAGTGATGCGCCGATGCAGACTTAATCGTCCTCTGGGCGGACTTGGGCCCGCCCTGGCAACTTCCCCAGACCTCTCGGTCGCGAAGCGATGCACACAAAGAGCAGTACTCCAACACTCCGGTGCTCCATCACTCCGCGCGCCAGGATTCGAGGACGAGGACGACGACGAGAACGAGAACGAAGAACGGTGCGTACGTGCGCCGACTTCACACTCCCCAACGCAGGGCCGGGGTATGTACGGGTGCATCCCAAAGCTTGGTCAATTGATCATCCAGCTTCAGTAAGGTAATCGATGCGCCTGCCATCTCGAGACTCGTGATTTCTGGGCCGACAAAACTGCGGCTGACCTTGATGCCCTTTTTGGTGAGAATTTCGTGAGCCTTTCGGTAAACGATGAAGAGTTCGATCGATGGTGTGCCGCCCATGCTATTCACGAAGAGGAGGACGTTATCGCCGTTTTGGTAGGGGAGATCCTCCAGAATTGGATTGAGCAGCATCTCGGTGATCTCGTCGGCTGATTTCAGCTTCAGGCGTTGGCGGCCGGGTTCTCCGTGAATACCAATGCCAATTTCCATTTCATCCTCCGGTAAATCGAACGTCGGTTTGCCGACGTGCGGCACTACGCAGGAAGTCAACGCCATCCCCATGCTCCGGCCGTGTGCGTTGACCTTGTGGCAAAGAGCGGCCGCCTCTTTCAACGTGCAGCCTTGCTCAGCAGCAGCGCCTACGATTTTCTCCGCTAATACCGTAGTACCCACTCCGCGTCTGCCAGCGGTATAAAGACTGTCTTTGACCGCGACGTCGTCATCGATGACTACCGCCTCAACGTCAACGCCTTCGCCGCGAGCCAGGTCCGCCGCCATCTCAAAGTTCATAACGTCACCGGTGTAATTCTTGACGATATGCAACACGCCTTTGCCGCCGTTGACCGCCTTGGTAGCCTCGTGCATCTGGTCTGGAGTGGGACTCGTAAAGACCGCGCCGGGGCAAGCGGCATCCAGCATTCCTTTGCCGACGAAACCTCCATGCATCGGCTCATGACCGCTGCCGCCGCCGGATACAATGCCGACTTTGCCTTGGACCGGGGCATCCACTCTAACGATGTAGTTCGGGTTGAAATGCACCTTGATCAGGTCGGGAAATGCGGCGCCAAGGCCGGATATAGACTCGAGAACGACGTTCTCGGGGGAATTGATGAGCTTTTTCATAGGTTAGGGGGGTAGGACGACGACCAAGTAAAGCACAGAGCCGAGGACGCCAACTCCGTAACTAAACCAGCCAACCGGTATAGTATACGGTTGCCCACGTGTGTCAAACGGCGTTTCGCGTTCGGCGTTAGGGTTTGGCGTTCGCCTCGTAATCGTACTCGTCCTCGTCGTCGTCCTCGTCCTCGAATGCGGGGGTGCGATTTGTTAGTTCTGAAATCTTGTCATACACCAGCGCCAGGTTTGAAGAGGAACACGCCCGGGCTGTTTGCCACACCAACCCCCGGCTCGGCCATGCTGCTTCAGTTGTTAGGCGGGCCAAGCGCTGAGCGCAGATTACACCGGCGGTCGATTACGTTTTGGAGCCTCGCCCTCCTACCAACACTTTCGAGGACGACGACGAGTACGAGGACGATTCCGAACGCTAAACGCCAGCCGCTTACTGCTTACTGCTACCCCAGCCGCTCAACTTGTTGCAGCATGCGTTCGGTGACCTTGCGGATTTGGCTCGGGGTCAGGAAAGAGA
Source organism: Verrucomicrobiota bacterium (assembly GCA_019237325.1). Classification (GTDB taxonomy): domain Bacteria; phylum Verrucomicrobiota; class Verrucomicrobiia; order Chthoniobacterales; family JAFAMB01; genus JAFAVN01. Next base: position 13,401 of record JAFAHI010000584.1, read on the forward strand.
GATGAAGCAACTCGAGTAGTAATAAGCCTTGGGACGCCAGGAACAAAATTGCGGTGTCCTCCATACTCAAGGACAGGTTTGAGCAAAGCGCCTGAAAATCGTCTTTGAACGATTCCCGCATCGGATCGACCAGCTTGGGATCATTCGCGATGGCGGCGATCACCGCCGCCAGTACAGGTTGCTGGCCTTCGAGATGACGCAAGGTGCCGATGATGTGAGCCTTCATAGTGGCATTCCGCTCACAAGAGAGCGAGTCTGCCACCTTCTCTCGTTCCTCGCCCAGCTGCCGCAGCGCCCTGCGGATCATTTCCTGTAACAGGACCTCTTTGGAGCGAAAATGATAGAAAAGTCCGCCTTTACTGACGTTAGCCTCCGCGGCGGCACTCTCCAGCGTCAGTGAAGCTGGCCCGTGACGGGCTACGATTCGTTCCGCGGCATGAAGAATAGCTTCCCGGGAATCTTTCCGCTTACGCCTGCGTGAAGGAGGAGCGGCTGTCGAGGATTGACTCATAAGAGCAGAATAAAAAAACCGGCCAGCGAGTACAGTAAAGCAAAATAGGAGCCGCCGGTAGGGCGAAAAACTCGGCGCGCCGATGACATGGTTGCTCTACGAGGTTTTCCGCGCTGGTTTTGAGCCCTAATTTGGTAGATGCTCCGAAAGGCTGCCGAGTTTCTTGCCCAACCTACTACGTGCTCTTGTTTTCGTACTCGCGGCGAATCGGAAGGTCGAGCCGGGCTTTGGGCAGCTAGTGTGCTTAGTTCGGACTGATATCGATCACTGATACCGAGCCAGGACTACTACCCACGTTCGACGCAACGTAAGCATAATTACCGTTCGGCGAGATGGCGATCGCGTCAGGTCCTATTGGTACATTGATCGACGCATCAACCGTGTTGGTTGCGGTATCAATCATAAGAACAGTGTTTAATGTCGTCGCCACATAAAGATACTTCCCATTAGACGTGATTGCGGAGGCGATCGGGATACCGAGCGACGGATCCAGCGAAACGGTTGTCTGTATTTGTTGAGAGGCGGTATCAAAGGTGACCAGGTCAGCATGGCCTGGCCCGGAGTTTTCGATCTGATCCACTATATAGAGTTTGGAGCCGTCTGGACTGGCCGTGACGGTTGTTGCGCCAGGTAACTGCTTCCAGAGGAGCCGGGTCTTTTGTAAGGTTTGGGTATTGATTTGCAATATACCGCCCAGGTTTTCTTCCTGACCGCCACCAATATTAATAAAACCGCTGTAACATAGGGCATAGGCCAGTCTATTGTTCGGATTAAACAGAATCTGGATTGGGTCTACGTGGGTGCTTAGGGGGATCGTCGCGGTGACGCGATGGTTCTTGGTATTAATGACCTTGATGCCGAAATAAAAACAGGCGTAGACCGATGTGCCATCCGGACTGACCGCAAGACTGAGGGATTCATCCCCGGTAGGAACGCTGGTGATCCTGGTATCGGTACTTGTTCTTATGACCGAGACCTTCCCTGTCCAATCCCCTACATAAACGCCTGACGCTTGCCCAATCCCCGGCATCCTGACTCCCGGATTCTGGCTCCCGCCTCCTCCCGAGTAGCCATGTCATCGGCGCGCCAAGTTTTTCGCCCTACCGGCGCCTCCCCGTTATCGTCCTCGTACTCCTTGTACTCCTCCTGCTCCTTGTTTACTATTTGGTACAGGCTGCGTTCCCCATAATTCCTCGCTTGCCTGTTCACAGATGCAAAAAACTAAAGTGCCGAAATCGGTTCGCCCGGTTTCAAGCCGCTGGATGCCCGAGCTCTGGGCAAGCCCGAAGCCGTTCGGATTGGGCGAACAACATCCAAACAACTTCTGGGAAGTGTTCCGGGCAATCTGGGAAAATCGGGATCAGCTCTCCTATGCGTATCGAATTTTGAACGACGGCGTGTGCGACGGTTGCTCGCTCGGAACCAGCGGAATGACCGACTGGACCATGAATGGCGTCCATCTGTGCAACATCCGGCTGCGGTTGCTTCGCTTGAACACGATGCCGCCCCTCGACGACAAGATCTTGGCCGCTGTGGGTCCGCTTCGAGCGATGCGTTCTAGAGACCTACGCGGGTTGGGCCGTTTACCGCACCCGTTGATCCGGCGACGCGGGGAACCAGGGTTCAAACGAATCGCTTGGGAAGAAGTCTTGAAAGAGATCGCTGGTAAAATCAAAGCGAGCCGGCCGGACCGTCTCTATTTCTATCTAACTAGCAGGGGTGTCCCGAACGAAACCTATTATGCCGCCCAAAAGGCGGTTCGGGCACTAGGGACAAACAACATCGATAACGCAGCCCGGATCTGCCATTCGCCGAGTACGTTTGCACTGAAAGCGGCAGTCGGAGCCGCGGCAACTACCTGTTCTTATAGCGATCTTGTCGGAACTGACTTGGTCGTCTTCTTCGGCAGCAACGTCGCGAACAATCAGCCGATCATGATGAAGTACCTTTATTATGCTCGGAAAGCTGGGACGAAGGTTGCCGTGGTTAATCCGTATCATGAGCCGGCCATGGAACGCTATTGGGTGCCGTCCGATGTCGAAAGCGCTTTGTTCGGTACCAAGATGGCCGACGAATTCTTTCAGGTTCAGGCTGGTGGTGACTTGGCTTTTCTTGATGGGACATTGAAACATCTGATTGCCGATGGCGGGGTGGACGAAGCCTTTGTTCGCGATCACACCGTTGGATTCGACGAGGTCCGCAAAGGTTTGGAAACCACGTCTTGGGAAGCGCTGGAAACCGCTAGCGGGGTTAGCCGGGATAGAATGCGAGCGTTTGCTCGCATGGTAGCCGGTGCCAAACGCGCTGTGTTTATCTGGGGAATGGGAATCACGCAACACCTCGCTGGTGAAAATAATGTCCACGGGATTATTAACTTGGCCCTTGCCAAAGGCTTTGTTGGGCGAGAAGGCTGCGGGTTGATGCCCATCCGCGGGCATTCCGGCGTTCAAGGCGGGGCCGAGATGGGCGCTTATGCCACAGCGTTCCCGGGTGGGTTAGCGATCAACAAGGAGAATGCGGCGAAGTTTTCCGAGCTTTGGGGATTTCCGGTGCCGGATCGGCCGGGGATGACGACGGCGGAGATGTTGGACGTGGCGCTTAAAGGCGAACTCGATGTGCTTTGGTCGATGGGCGGTGATTTTCGAGAGGTCATGCCGGACCCCGAAGCGAGCAGCCAAGCCTTGGAGCGGATCCCACTCCGAGTGCATCAAGACATTGTGCTTTCGTCTCAAATGCTGTTGGACCCGGCAGACACGGTTGTTTTACTCCCGGCGACAACCCGTTACGAGATCCCCGGTGGAGTGACCGAGACCAGCACGGAGCGGCGCGTTATCTTCAGCCCGGAAATTCCGGGTCCACGCTTTGGTGAGGCCCGGCAGGAGTGGGAAGTTTTTTTGGAGGTCGCCCGGTTAGCAAAACCGGAATTAGCGGCGCAGCTTAACTTTTGCAATACCGAAGCCATGCGAGCGGAAATCGCCGCCGCGATTCCTGCGTACCACGGGATTCAAGATTTAAAGAAGAAAGGGGATAGCTTTCAGTGCGGCGGGCCGATGCTTTGCGCGAACTGGACGTTCGCCACCCCTGACGGTAAAGCGCATTTTAAAGCAGTTAGCCCGCCGGAAATAGAGGTGCCGGCCGGCGCGTTCCGCGTGGTTACCCGGCGCGGGAAACAGTTTAACAGCATGGTGCACGAAGACATCGATGCGAACACGGCTGCGGCGCGCAACGCCATCATGATGAACCCGGGGGATGCGACGGGATTACACGTTACCAATGGTGACCGGGTACGTTTGCGAAACGACTTTGGAATCTACGAAGGACAAGTGTTGGTGGCGGATGTTGCCGCGGGAACCATCGAGATCTATTGGCCGGAAGGCAACGTATTAGTCAATCCGCGCTCGCGCTCGCCCCTAGCGAAGATCCCTGCTTACAAGGAGTTCTGGGCTTCGGTACAGCCTGTGGAGGCGGCGGCGGCGAACTTGGAGCCGGCGCTGGCCAAGTCAGAGCCTGTGCTCAGGCCTTAGTAATTATTATGTCTCAAGAAACAACAAATCAGGGATTGCCCAATCGATGGCTGCTAGCGGGCGGAGGTGTACTGATGCAGCTAGCTCTAGGCGCAGTGTATGCCTGGAGCGTATTTCGTATTCCGTTAAGCAAGACATTCGGGTGGTCAATCTCGGATGTAACCTGGGCGTTTTCTTTGGCAATTCTGGCGTTGGGATTTGCGGCTTTTGTCGGCGGCCTCTGGATGCGCAAAGTAGGGCCCAGAGTAGTTGGGATCACTGCTGCCGTTTGCTACGGCTTAGGTGTCGGATTATCAGGTCTGGCGAGCGGTAACATTTGGGTTTTATGGCTCTCCTACGGCATCCTCGGAGGGACAGGGCTCGGCCTTGGGTACATCGTCCCTTTAGCGACATTGGTTAGGTGGTTCCCCGACCGGCGCGGCTTTATTACCGGATTGGCGGTTGCCGGATTCGGTGGGGGCGCACTGATCACCGCACCGGTAGCTCAGCAATTGATTGTGAGCTTCGGCCCGCTCAAAACGCTGGCGATTCTCGGTGTGGCCTATTTCATCATGGTTGTGCTCGGATCCTCGATCATGCGGACTCCGCCGGAAGGATGGCGGCCGAAAGGCTGGAAACCGTCCGTCAAACAGCAGGAACAACTTGAGGCGCGCGACTACACGTTGAAGGAAGCGCTGTCTACCTGGCAATGGTACGTCCTGTGGGCGATGCTCTTTTTGAACGTTACCGCGGGTATTAGCATTATCTCCCAGGCTTCCCCGATGGCGCAGGAAATCAGCGGAGTGAACGCTGGGATTGCCGCGGGCATGGTCGGACTTATTTCGATCGCCAATGGGCTTGGCCGGCTGCTCTGGGCGTGGTTCTCCGATGCGATCGGGCGGCGGAATGTGTTCCTCATCATGTTC
>JAFAHI010000624.1 GCA_019237325.1 Verrucomicrobiota bacterium
CGGAGACTTGGACCCACTGCAGATCTGTGCAAATTCGTTCAGAGAGTTCTTCATCCACGATAGTTGGCTTGCGCGGCGCTTTCCAACGCTGGCTGAAGTGACTGGTTTCAAAGTGATTAGCTATCGAAGTCATAGCTATACAGAAAGTACCAATCCCGATTACATGCTAACTATTGTGGACCGTAGCGCAGACGCGCTCGCGTCTGCAGGTCAGATTGGTCAAGCACTTGCGGATGCATTGAAGGCGGAAGCCCGTCAACGGGGTGCGAACGGGTCGTTTTTTGGTTACATCACCTACATTAGCCTCATCGCTCAGAAACCCGTCTAGCCATGAACACAGGGGGGCTAACCTATAGCTGCTGGAGCTCCCCAGCCTGGATAGGCCGGAATGAACAGCACAAAGCTCCCCTAACTTGTCGGCTATATCGCTAACGTCGATCGCGTCCGAACCGTTGACGGTTAGATCGCGATCTAGCACGTAAATAGCAGGCGAACTGACGGTGAAAGGCAGACTAGTGATCACAGTTACCTGTCTGGCAGCGGTACGAGTCGTCGCGTCTGGTGAGCGAAACACCGAGGTTCGCCCAGAACGGGCTAATATGCAGCCAAGGGCAGGGTAAGCGGTGAACACCACGCGCACTGCAATTTACGAAAGCGGCGCAAGCACCCGTTCCCGATAAGCCCGGAATAACTGCTCATCGATCTCCAACTCTTGTGCGGCAATCGCCTGTTCGGATCTGATGAAAGATAACTCACCGGGCAGACGGATATCGCGGGCGGATCTGCCGGATTCAAACCCTTGATATACGCAATTGTCCGATCGACATTTTTGAAAAAGGACTCTCGCCCTATCAGCAAGTCGGGATCGATGGCAAAAGCGAGGTTTCCCCAATTGCTGCTACCCGGATCGCCCGGCAAGCATCCTCCGGAAAGGGCATTAGCCAAGAGCTCGACTATCAAAGCGAGTCCAGAACTTTTGGGACCGCGGTCGAAAGTCATCAAAGCCCCGGACTTGAGGACTTCCCTCGGGTCTTGCGTTACGCCGCCAGTGTGGTCATAGCCAACATTCGGGGGTAACTCCTCGCCTCTGATTAGAGCTTCCGCTACCTTGAACGCCGGCATTATAGACGTCGCCATATCTAAAACGATAGGCGCCCCGCTAGTCGGAATCCCAATCGCGATAGGATTGGTCCCGAACGCGCGTTCGCTGCTTCCACTCGGCGCAACGATCTTGCTGGAGCCGCAAAAGATCATACTAATAAAACCTCGCCGCGCGACTCTTTCGGCGTAGTAACCAGCCGGTCCAGTCCCCGGGGCCGAACTGTTATGAATGCCGCCGATAGCAAAACCGCTCGTTTTTCCGGCCTTTTCCACCAATAGGTCAGTGGCTAAATAGAGAGCGCAAATCCCGATATTACCTCCCCCATTGATGAGGTACGAAAGTGCTGTCTCCTTTTCGACCATGATTTCGTGTTGGGCAGCAAAGTGCGGAGTGCCAACCCCTACCTCTTGAATAAGGCTCTGGAAGTTCCCTCGACGATGAGCATACGAAAGAACTTCCCCAATAGTTTCAATCTGTGACGCTGGATATTCCAGTTTGAGATATAGCTGTCTGGTTAAATCCTGAAGCTCTTTCAGGCCTACTTTCATGACCCCTCACCGAGGTGATTCAACATCGCATCGAGGGCAAGCTGATAGCCGTATAAGCCAAAGCCTGTGATCACACCCACCGAAATCTCAGATAGCACGCAGTGGATATTTCTCTTCGCCACGTTGGAAATATGGATCTCGATGTAAGGGAGTTCCGCACCCTTGACGCAATCTTTTAGCGCATAACCGGCATAAGTGAAACCCGCTGGGTTCATCACCAACCCATCGAAGCCTTGATCTGCGCATTGGTAAATTTTGTTGATCGCTTCGCCCTCTACATTTGTATAGAAAATCTCCAGCTCAAAGCCCCGTCTTTTCGCATAGTCTAGAAGGGTTGCGTCGAGCTCGTCTGGAGTGGTACGGCCATAAATCTCCGGCTCTCTCTTACCCAGATAGGTGAGATTGGCGCCTTGGATAAGAATGATCTTCTTTGTTTTGCTCACTGTTCTCAGAGTTTAGGATTGCTGATATTCTTCTCCGGGGACGAGGAACCAAGACTAGCTCTCTGAGCCGGACAAGGTCACCGACTGCCATCGCACAGCATATCTGGGCCGCCCGCCGAGTAAACTCTAACGGGTAACCAAGGGATAGGTCGACTTATATCTGCCCTGTCTCGGAACAGGAGAGCCTCAACCGGCGTACGCATTCATCTCCACGAACAGCCGATCCGCGAGCAGTTAGAGGCATTGACACTGGGACGCATTGACGTGGGATTCGCTCGTACATTGCCAAAGACACAAGCCGGGCGCTTCGTGCAGGATCACGTCTATCGCGATTGCATTGTGGCCGTATTGCCGGCTGATCATGCCTTCGCCGGATTGCGAAAAATCAGTCTCCAGCAACTGGCTAACGAGGATTGGGTGTTCCTGAGCCGCAGCACAGAGCCGGAAATGGTAGACGATTTCACGACGCTCTGCGCAACGCCTGGGTTTTCGCCGTGCATTGTCAGCGCCCCGTTAGGCATTTCGGCCCTCAGCGTTGACAACAAATCGGGTCAGAGAGGCAAATTGACACAGTTTGAAGATTTACGTGAGCAATCAGTTTTTTTCGAACAAATAGGCGCCCAATTGCGTCGTCACTTTAGGACCTCAGGAGAGAGAAAGAAAAATCGCCGCGGACCGGCGTTACGCGATGATGCGATCCGCAGTCCTTCTTGACGCGAATTCATATAGCAGAGGAGAAAAATGAAAAGACCATTCAGCATTGTCCTTTCGGCTGCCGTGTTCACCTCCGTCATAGCGGGGGCGCTTACGCTTTCGACGCTAAAGCTCATGCGACCGAAAATCCCGTCCTCAACGGCCACGGCGCCGTCCAAAGAAGTTGTTTCCGCTGGCTCAAAACCGGCCCCTGCAATTGTCGGAACAGATCATCCGGTTCCAGTAAACTCACCGCTCCGTTTGGCGGCTGATCCACGGCCTTCTGACCGGGCTTTGCTTGATAAAAGCGAGGCGCGATCGACCAACTCTAAGTCCAACGCTCCCAATCCGCCAACGGTCCCGGTCCCACAGGCTCCAACTCTAGTCGAAAATGCTTCTCGCCACCAAGCTGAGTCGCCATCTGACAACGCTTCTCGCCATGAAGTTCAGTCGCTGTCCGACAACGATTCTCGGGGCCAAGCCGAGTCGCCGGCAGAGCTTGTCCGTGAGCACGCAGAACAGGCTCGCGAGAAAGCCGAACGCCTGAGGGCCCGGGTAGAGGATCTGTATCAGTCGCGTCGGATCTCAGAGGCGGCTTACAAACAGGGGCAAGCTGAATATCAGCGCGAGTTAGCGGAATACGAAGATCGGATCGCGAAATTGCGCGGCCCAAATACCGGCACGGGAGCGACTAACGACTAAGGCCAGTGGAGCGATGGAGTGGTGAGGTACTGCGGTTCGCAAGCCGTGCGACCGGTCCAGGGTTGCGGTGTTTCAGGAAACCTCGCCAGACGACTCCACCTACCAGCTAAGAGAGAGATTTAAAAGCAGCATTTTGAATGTGTTCGGGAAAAGTTCTACGACACAAAGGTCGGATAAAAAAGACACACGAGACCGAACGCAACGACGGCGGCAACCACAAATAAGGGAACCGCTAACTCGCCCAGTCTTTCTTTAATCGACTTTCTCACCGCCGGTTTAGCAAAGTGCTCTACTCGAGACAGATCCGTGCCGGGCAACCGCCGCTGCAACTCTAAAAAATACCAAATGCTATTCATTGGGTCCATTTGCTTCCTCCAGTTATTGTCCAGACAGACTAAGACCAGAACTATGGACCCGAGCAGTTTTTGGCTGGGTGGCCGTATTTGACTTCCGAACCCGACCGGCAGTCTGCAGCAAGTCCTTCAAATCCAATGGGCAGCGTTGCGATCGGCCTCCGGATCCACGCCAGATACTTTTGGCAATCCTTTAAGCATCAGGCTGGGACAGGACTCGGGAGATCACATCGGATCGTCGTCGTCCTCTAAGGGGTTGCCCATTGCTGGAGTGATGGAGTAAAGGAGTGGTGGAGTAATGGGTGATTGGAGTAATCGCGGAAGGCGCAGCCACCTCTGGGAGCCGAAGGGGTCGCCAGCCGTGGCGCACTAACAATCACACCCCGATATGAATTTCACTCCCTCCCGAGACACGAGAATCGAAACCGCATCGGGATCCGGGCGAGTTAGCTACCTCCAGATCTTCTTAATCTTCCTACGACTTGGATTAACTTCTTTTGGCGGTCCGATCGCGCATCTAGGATACTTCCGCCAAGAATTTGTAGAACGTAGAAAATGGATCAGTGAACAAGTCTTTGCCGATCTAGTAGCACTCTGCAATTTCTTACCGGGACCAACCAGCAGCCAAGTCTCCTATTCGATCGGGATGACCCGCGGAGGCATTCTCGGCGCGCTCTGCTCCTGGGGAGCATTCACGCTCCCATCCGCCATCATTATGCTGTTAGCTGGCTACGGCATTCGCTGGATGGGCGGAAATGAAACCCCAGGCTGGCTACATGGCTTGAAGATCGTGGCGGTGGCCGTCGTAGCCCAAGCAGTCTGGTCCATGGCCACAAGGCTTTGTACTGACCGCACTCGCGTCACTTTCGCTTTAGTCGCCGCCGTCGTTATTCTATTAACCAATAATTCCTGGGTACAGGTACTCATAATTGCAGTCGGCGCTTTAGCCGGCTGGAAGCTGATTCGGACTCACGCACCTGCGGAAAAGCCTGAAGTCTTTACCCGGCTTCCCAACCGGGTCCAATCGATCACTGCGCTTGCGATCTTTGCTTTTTGCTTGCTTCTGGTGCCTCTGGTTGCCGCCGGTAAGCAGGACGGCTGGCTGGCGCTCTTCGATAGTTTCTATCGAACTGGATCACTGGTTTTTGGCGGCGGTCATGTTGTTCTTCCTCTTTTACAATCGGAGGTAGTACCGAGAGGTTGGGAGAACAATAACACCTTTCTGGCCGGATACGGCATCGCTCAAGCACTACCTGGACCGGTCTTCTCTTTCGCCGCTTATCTCGGCGCCGCTAAAACCGGCTCACCCACCGGTTGGCTCGCCGGACTCTGGTGCGTTTTCGCAATTTTACTACCGCCCATGCTTTTGGTCACAGGGCTTATTCCACTCTGGAGCCGGCTCCGAGCCTCCGTAACTGCTCAATCCTTTTTAGCCGGAGCTAACGCGACGGTGGTAGGAGTGTTATTAGCTGCACTTTATCAACCCATTTGGACAAGCGCGATTGATTCTGCCAAAAGCTTAGCCATCGCTCTCGTATTATTCCTCGGTCTGCAGATCTGGAAGGTGGCTCCGTGGATCCTGGTCCTAACCGGAGCCGTGCTTGGAGGGATCTTTTTATGAGCAGAGAAAAAAGAGGAATTTGCGAGACTCGGATCTCAAAAGACACTACGATTAGTTCGCTCTCATACGCCGGCGCTGGCGTGCCAGCGCGGACTTGTTGCACTTAGGCAATGACTACTTTTTTCGCTTTGACAACTGCGTCCCTCGCGGCCTTTGCCACTCGAAATTTAACGACCGCCTTCGCCGGGATTTTGACCTTCTGCAGCGTCTTCGGGTTGGTACCGGTGCGCGGTTTCCTCTTGATAGAATAAGTCTTCATCGAGGTGAAGGTTTGGTACGAATTTCTGCCTTATGATCCAGACTTCGGCTCTCTCCTGCTTTCGAAGAGCCGCCTCCACAAATTCGATAACTGAATTGATGGTGTCACAATCTTCTTTCCGAAGGTAAAATCGGCGTTCGTCCAAAAAATCCAGGATACCATTGTATCGAGGCCTGCTTATTGGGTTGACGTCTCTCAATTCTTTGATCTCGGCGATCGCTTTATCTATAGCCGAAATAGCTGGGGGTCAAAAAGGCGATCGAGAGGTTTGAAGACTCTCTCGGCAAAGTATTTAGCAGCAGCCCTGAAATGGCGCTGATACTTCCACATGGAGTAGGCGGCTGACTCACAGCTCATTTTTCTCGGTCATATTTCTTGTAGTTCTCCCACTCTCCCTGGTTCCAGGGAATTGTCTATCCGAGCTTCCTTAGGCGGCCTGATTTGGCCCGGCGAACAATGGCTCTGGATCGAGTTATCCAACAGATCGGTAGCGCCGTCTCTGGCCTCTTGAATCTTCTCAATCACAAACCTTTACCGTTGAATTTACGCCTCTCGCGTATGCCGTCGCTGAGGATCGATTTTACCCGAGCAAATGCGGCCCAATTCTCCAGTACTCCACCACTCCGCTCGAACCATTAGAGGACCAGAACGATCGGACGTCCGTCAATGAAGAGTCCAAAGCGGGAATTGATCCCCTGCATTCAGGCCCGGATCTCGGTAATAAAGTAGATCGAGTCGGCCATCTTTAAGAGAACCGCTGTAGGGTTTGATCTCGCCAAAAGCAAGCGTGTTAAACGAGCCTCGGTACTTGGCGGTAATTTGCACAACTACCCGATACTGAACCCCGTGTTCTTCGATCGCGACCACTTTTGCCGGAAGCGAGTTCATCTAGGGCGATATTTCCACTTCTGGTCGGCTTTAGTCCAGACTACTTCTGGGGGAATCCACTCACTGCTCACAACTCGAATGATACTTTTATGCAGACGATCTTCAGCGCCCCACCGCACTTTTCTCTTAAAAACTAACTTTGCAAGAAAAACCATACCAGTTAGCACTGTTATACCTTCCACACAAAAGTGGTTAATTTAATCGTTTCACACTTAACGATGAGCTCGAGAGTCAGGATTCTCCGAGAATTAAGATTGTAGCTGGCCTCGCTTAGTCACCAAGTGACAATGCCTAGCGCGGACTGCTTCGGTTTTTCAGCTCACCAGGCTGTCTAACATAGTAACCACGCCAAATGGCGTGCTTGCAAACTTCGACAACTAACGATCAATTGATCCCAGCGCATCGAAATGGAGCGGCCAGAAATTGTTGAGCTGTTTTATTCCGCTCTCATTGATCCCAACCAGGTCGAGTTGGTATTTCAGTTTCTCTCGCCCCGGGTGGAGTGGATTCTCGCCGCAGCCGAACCGCATACGTTGGGAGAGGAGTCGCCTTCGAATGCAATTAAATTCTCAGGGAAGGAAGGCTTGCGCCAGTTGGCCCACTATTTCCGTGACAGCTTGAACCTGATTTCTGGAGACCTCACCGGATGTATTACGCATCACCACCTGGTGTTTTCGTTTGGGAGAGTGCGATTAAGAACTCGTAAAGCTGGGCAGGTAGCCGAAACAAATATTGCCGCCAAGATTACTTTCCAGGACTCGAAGATTATTAAAGGCCAAATCCGGATCTCTTGGCCCCTGGTCCTTTGAAAACAGGCGCGGCGGCGTACCTTATCTGGAGTTGAAGCCCCTCGCTTTATCGCGGCTTAGGAATCTCCCAAATTACGAAGTTAAAAAAGGGCAAGCTCCTTCGCAATCCTGGCAGATGATTGATTGTCCCACGAATCTGTGATTCGACGCAGGAATGTCCCAACCTTCGAGACACGCGAATCCAGCCATCAACCGGAGCGTTATCGTCTTTCCACGACAGAGGCCTAACGTTCCTGCAATTCACGTTCCCAATGAATAACCGACGATTCCCAGTATTTGGGGCTTTTTGCGCAGTAGATTGGCGCAATCTCGCTAAGGGTATTCCGTCCTTGGAATGGCTTCCGGTTCAAGAGCTTGGCAGCGTAAAAAATTGACTCTCGAGGTGTCTCGAAACGTTTAGGTCCCTTTCGCGACATTAACCCCATCCAATTGTTCTTTTGTCGAGCAATTCTGCTTTTCCAATGGCCTGATTCATGAGCCGAAATCGCGGCGAGAAAGACTGGATCGATGTTGTTTTCGCGCCCAGCTTCCACGAAGACCTTTCCGTATCCCCTTGGAACTTTGCCCTCCAGCTTAACGGAATCGACCACTCGGAATCCGCGAATGCTTTCCTCCCCAACACCTACGGATACCAAAACGATGAAAGCTACAATATAACTGATCGCCCACTTCTTCATGAAATCGCCACATCTCGATTAGGAGTCTCAATTCCCGCTAGAATTGGTTTTCTAAATCACGTTCGGTCATTAGGGTCCCCGCGGTTGCCAGAAAGTGGCCTTTTGTTTAACGCTGCGTCCGCTGCGACCTCTACTCAAGACCTTGCGCGGTTACAGCTTGTCCGCGCTTCGATAACGCCACCCGAAAGAAAGTGGAAATGATGTGGGCACCTGCCAAAAACGTGCCGCGAACGGTACCGGATACTTTAGAAACGCCGCCCTGCCTCCGCCGATGATTTACCGGGATTTCCAAGATCCGTACTTTCGCTCGCGCGACTAACATCTGCATTTCCAGATTCCAACCATACGTCTCCTCTTGCATCGGAAGAGCTTCAAGCAAAGACCGGCGAATTGCCCGGAAAGGCGACATATCGGTGAACTTGACCCCATAGCAGACCCCTAACATCCATCCGGCCAGAAGCCCGGCGAACACTTGCGGAAACGTCAAACTACCTGGTTCTCGTTCTCCGCGAATCCGCGAACCGATCACAAAATCATACTCGTCGCGGAGAATCGGTTTCACCAACGCCTCCATAAACTCGGGACAATCACTACCGTCCCCGTCGATAAAGACGATGATGTCGGCGCCCGCTTGGATGGCCGCATTCATACCCGCCCGGCAAGCTCGACCGTAGCCGCGGGCGGGTTGATCGATCACAACTGCTCCCACTTCCCTGGCGCGGTCCGCCGTTCGATCATTGCTGCCATTATCCACTACAATAATGCGATCTGCTAACCCGGGAATAGAACGCACCACGTCGCCGATAACTTCCTCCTCATCCAAAGCCGGAATAACCACCACTGTCATCGGCTGGGTTCCACTCGCTGCAAGATCCCTTTTTGCCGTAGGATGGACTCCGCGGCTGCGAAATATTCTCGGATACTTCCCTGCGTCTTGATCCAAGCAAGGTACCGATCGATCCCTTCTTCCAGACTGACCGCCGGCTGGTACCCGGCGCTTCGAATCAGCGTGGTATCGGAGATCAGATGCCGCATCTCGCCAGGACGGAAATCGCCATTCATTATCGGAGCCAGCGGAATTCCCAGAGCCGCGGAAATTTGTTCGGCTACCCGTTTGATAGTAACGGCACGATTGCTTCCTACATTCACAGCTTTTCCGTCCAGTTTATCCGAAGTCGCAGCGAGTAGATTGGCTTGAGCGACGTCCGCTACAAAGCTGAAATCGCGCGTCTGTTCTCCGTCTTCGTAAATCACCGGCGGCAGGTTATTAAGTAGCCGCGTACAGAAAATTGCGATGACACCGGTATAAGGGTTAAAAATCGATTGTCGGGGTCCGAACGTGCATGAGTAGCGCAATGCGACCGTGGGGATACCAACTTGTCTGCCCCACGTAAGCACCAATTTTTCCTGATCCAGCTTCGTAATCGCATAAACTGTTTCTCCGCCAAGCGGAGCAGATTCCGCTGTTGGCACGGATTTGGTCGGGCTCTGACAGATTGGGCACCGCACGGAAAAATCGCCCCGCCGAAGCTGTTCGACCGGTCTCAGCCCGGGAAAAACGAGGCCATGTTGCGGACATTCTCCCGCTCCTTCCGGATACACTACTTGCGACGAAGCGACGACAACCTTTCGGACCCCAAGTTTCCTTTCCCGAATAATTTCCAGCAACTGAGCGGTCCCGAAGCTATTCACGGCGACATATTTGGAAATCTCCGGCATGTAACCACCGTAAGCCGCTTGGTGGAACACCACATCGATCCCATCCAACGCTGCCTGCACGACATCGCGGTCCCGCATATCACCTTCCAGGAACTGTGCCCCTTTCTGGACTGCAGATTCTAACCAAGGCGGTTTGCCATCTCGATGCGTCTGCGGCTCCAGGTTGTCCAGAACACGGACGGACCAACCCTCCGCCTGCAGCAGATCCACGACATGCGACCCGATCAGCCCGGCCCCGCCGGTCACCAGAGCCCGCCCTTTTTGAAAAGACAGCGACATAAATTATCTCGTTGACCTAAAACCACAGATTTAATATCCGCAGATTACACAGATTACGCAGATTTCGGCTTCGTGGCGGCTTCAGGCAAATGAGACCGGCGAATTATCTGGGCTTCTTACTAAGTCCTGGGCCGAGATCTTAGATCTGTCAGTCGCGTAGATTTCTCTTCTTGAGCCTGCGCGGCAGTTGACCATACAAGCCGTTCATGCTGTAGGCTCCTGGACCCGAAGTTGATCAATAAAGCACGTTCTCGACGAGATACTTTTAAAACGGCCTCGCGCGCAATCCGGAGCCACATCATCTGCCCGACTCCCCTGTGCGTAAATACACCGCTGAGCCGAAATCTGCGTAATCTGCGTAATCTGCGGATATTAAATCTTGTCTGTGCGAATCGGTGGATGGCGTTTGCGTACTATCCAAGACACCAGAAAGACAGCAAAGACTGGCAGAAACACCCGCGACTCGAACCGAAAGAGGTCATCCGACGACTGTTCTATAAGCGAACGGTAAAGAGGCCAAACAATTAGGGTCAACGCCAGCGCAGCAGAATTCGGCGCGAAGCAAAGGAAAACGGCTAACCAACTATAGTACCAAGGATAATACGAAGACAATAGGACGGTAAACACGAAGGCAAGAACGAAGGCAGAAGAGATCCATCGATCTTTGCTTTCATCATTTTCCTTGCCCAATGGCGCCTGGCGAAACAAGGCCCAGACAGCGAGCGCGGCGAGAAGCGCCAACGCCAGCCCGTTAAATACGGCCGGCGGCATGTCGTGCACTACACCACACCATTCTAAAATAGAGTCAGTCAAGAGCAGAAGATAATAGCGAGCTCCGTTCTGTAGCCCTTCTTCCTGCGCGTATTGAGGCAAAAACCCGAGTACCCGGGCGCCGGCTCCCCATAAGTACGGTAGATAACAAAGCACAACCGTGGTGGCGAAAGTGATGGGCAATTTCCGATCCCATCGCTTGTAGAAGGCCGGAAGCAGAACGATCGGGACCAATTTTACGAGCGTGGCGCCGGCCAGCCCAAATCCGGCCAGCCCAAATTTTCCCCGCACCCGAGCCCACAACGCGACAGCGATGAAGCAGATCATCAGCGCGTCGATATGGCCGGAGCCGGCAAACTCGAAGATGGGCAACGGATGCCAGGCATAAACAATGACTCGCTCCGGTGGCTGACCGACTGCTCTTAACGTAGCCGCAATCAGTCCAATCGTAACCAGATCGATCACAATGAAAATGGTCTTAAATCCAAGCACACTTTGCGTCACCCGGCTTGCCGCGAAAAAGAACATCTGAGCCACCGGCGGATAAATCGTGTGGGCGTATTCTTTTCGGTTAATATGCGGATAAATTGCGTTGTCTCGCAGCGCGGTTAACCGGGGGTCGACTGGAAGATAAAGATACGAATTAAAACCCGATCCTTGGACCCGCCCATCCCAGATATACCGATAGATATCCGTCGATAATCGGGGAGGGTCTAATGGGAGCAAGAATACTCGAGATAGCCCGGCTCCAATGAAAACGACCCAGAGCGTCTTCCCTGGAAATGCTCTCCGCCGAAAGACCAGCCAGACCGCGAGAACAAACGGGATTCCTGAAATTAACAGCCAGAATAGAATCCAATAGAAGTGATCATGGATATGTGCTTCAAAAACTCCGATCTCGCAGACTAACAACAAAATCCCCAGACCAATCAGGCCTAGCAGCCAACGCCTGTCTTTAGCGCGCTCGACTGCTGGCTCGCTTTGAGACGACTCTTTACTCATTTCGGGTAGCAGCGCTAGTGTTATCGCTCCCGCGACCGTGGGAGCGGATCACGGCGTTCTAAAAGGCGCTCTGCCATCGCCGGCCAGACTCGAGCTACACTCTCTCCGGTGAGAAGACGCTGAAGGAATTCCTTGGTATTTGGAGCGGGCGCCCCCTGCGACACCTTTTCCGTCGACCATTCTGGGAACAACTCAGACAATAAGCGATTCAACGAGTCGTTATCATCAACGTCGTACCACAGCGGCAATTCGACCATCGGCAATTTGATTTCCTTGGCTCGAGAGATTGTCTGTTGATAAACGCTGCTGGTACTCCAATCGATCTCTTCGAAGAGCTTCGCACAGCTCCGGTTCATACCGATGAGGTAGTAACCTCCATCGGTGCAGGGACCAATTACCATTCGATCCACTCCCTCTTTTAGTGTTGCCGCCGTCGCTTGCAGATTCTCGAGCGGAAGTGTAGGGCTGTCAGAATCAACCAGGCACACGGCCGAAAAACCGAGCGAAAAGAGATCTTCGGTTATGCCTAACAGCCGCGAACCCAGGTCGCCCTGACGCTGGGCCAGCATTTTGAATTGTGCCGGAAGAAGTTCTGCCAGCTCAAACTCCGAGCCGATCGGCGTATAAGCCGCGACGCCCACCACAAATCGATCATCGTGCATCAAAGCTTCAATGGTCGTACTCGTATCTCTAAGAAAGCAGCGACTGATCTCGGCAGCCTCTTCCGATTGCAACGGCGGCGAAAGGCGGGTCTTCGAAAAGCCATTCCGCGGCGTTTTGATCATGATGGCGATCGCGCATCTCCCGCTAAAAACGGAATTCCTGGAACCGGGAGTCAAGATCTCGGGTCTCATTGAGTGGTCATTAAAAATGACAATTTACCGTGGGTGAGTGCTTAGCAAGTTCGGGAAGAACAGGAGCGTTTTTCTACTCTTACAGTTGTTGTCAAAAGACAACTAGCTCGATTTCTGCTCCTTGAGTGCAGCCTTAAAAGCCTATGAAACTCCTACTTTCCTTTATCAGTGCAGTCAGCATTACCTTTGCCGGTACTGCTCTTGCCACCGACTACGCCGCCTTGGTTGCTCAAGGCTACCGCTGGGTCAGTGCTAATGGTCCCTACGCCTGCAGCAAATCGGAAGACGTCGAACGAATTGTCGCTCATCACACCGATGAGACAGAACTCGACGCGGTGCAGAATGCCGCGTGCTACTATCTACTACCGGGGACCATTGCCAAGGTGATCTCGGAAGATCCAGCCCGCGGGATTTCGCAGATCCAATTAGGAAGCGTGACCATCCCCCTCTGGACCTATAGCAGATTCCTCAGCAAGACCCCGATTGCAGATACTTACGGCGTTATTGAGACACCGGAAACCGCCGATCCAGCTCCGGCCACCCAGAGCCCGAGTCCCTCAAACTAATAGTTCGACTCCTCGAACTCAGCTAACACGAGAACCCATACGTCCGAAAATTCGTACACCATCGCTGGCGATAATCTCCGAGGGACAACTGACTGAGCCACAACCAGATTCGGCCGCTAAAAACCTTTGGCATGTCCTCTGTTAACTACCAGAAGTGGTTTCCTCCGAAACGAAAACCTTGATTCCTTTCATCAAGAACGGTCCCCTCCATTCTTCCAAGAGTTAGTTACGGATCTTTTCCCGTTCAACTATCCCGGAGCCAAGGCTTTAGCTGAAGCATTAGTTGCCAAGAGACTACCAAGACCTGCCTCTGTGCTGGATCTCGCTTGCGGCTCCGGCGTGGAAACCACCTGCATAAGACCCGCGGAACTCCCCCACTATTGAAAAACGCATGGGCTCCGGAATGAGATCTAAAGGCGCTGAAGTTCCTTGCCCCGGCTGTCTTCATTCCGACCAGTGATTGCCGTACTCTGGCAACCCCTCCAAAAAAGCGGGGCTGTCCAGTTTGGGATAGAACTTATGGATGACCTTTTTATTGAATGGGTTCTTCAATAGTTCCACTTGCAACATTTCAGCAAAATTCCGAGACATGAATTTTGCGCGCTGCCAGCGGTCAATCTCGGCCAGAAAAAGCGGGTGCGGTCCAATAATGTCAAAATAACCGATCCACGTCTCCAGCTCTTTCCTTGTCAGAATGCCTTTGCTCCAGAAGTCATAAGCCGAATGGAGTTCGTTCAGGATTGAAGTCAGATGAGATTTTACCCGTCTAAGCTCGGCAATATCTTGGATCTCATCATCAGGAGGATTCAGCTCGATGATCTTCTTATTCAGTTCATCAGCATTCGGGATGGCTGCGATGGACTTGTTATGCTTAGCGATTGCGGCAAGTAATTGTTGGCAATAAGCGGTTGGGTCATCTGTGTCCGGTTTACTATAGATGGTCCACAGCGGCTTATCGGCCCCATCGTACTCTTCCTTTTCTAGTTGAGTGTCCGCGTAGAACAGTTGCGTGCTGGACGACGCCAGGATTCCTTCTGTGTTTCGTTCCAGGCTTCGCCAAGCGATATACGTAGCTGACAGTATCACCACTAATTCAACTATTCTGAACCAGACATGTTTATCACGATACCAGGGAGGATTCGCACTTGACGGCATTGTAGCCGTTATTCTTGAATTCTCCTTGATCGAAATCAAGACCCGGAAAATCGTGAGCGACCTTATAGAACAAGGCTACATTCTCGTCGTCGGCGTACCTTCCGTCGAAGACTACTGCCGACTAAGAGTATCGGCTGGGCTAAGCCCAAAGAGCCCAGAAGCCGCAGCGGCAGGGCTACCCAATACGCTCTTCGGCGTTTTGGTGCTGAAAGAAGACAAAGTGATCGGGATGGGCAGAGCGGTCGGTGATGATGGACTGTTTTATCAAGTGGTAGATATCGCGGTCGAACCGGAACATCAGCGGCGCGGTTTGGGTAAGGCCATCGTCGGCAAAATCGTCGATCACTTAAAAGCATCTGCTCCGTCTGGAGCACATGTCAGTCTCATCGCCGATGGTACTGCTCACCACCTTTACGCACACTTCGGTTTTAAGCCAACCGCGCCGGATTCAATCGGCATGGCTTTGACGATAAAGCGATGATTAAAGCCAGCCCGGGTGTTTCCGTCCTGCAGGGACTGTCGGACTCAGCCGCGAAGCGGCCAAACAGTGTAGCCGCTTCGCGGCAAAGTCCGACACGTCCCGGAGGAACTGACCGATCGTAGCGGCTCGACCGGGCCTCAGGCGAGGAGTTTTCATTCGCATAATCAGACAAACGATTGCGGCACCTGAGACAAGAAACGGCCGTTCTCCAGGATTCGGGTGCATCTAACTCACTAGACAATGAACACCATCAAATTAACACTAGGGTTACAGCCGAGATAATGCCGACGATCTTGAGCCTCGCAGCGCTTTTGTCTCTCATTCGATAAGCTAAGCCGAAATTCAGCAGCGACCGACAGGACGATCTTCGAGCATTTTCTGCCATCACGTCCCAGATTGTTTAGAAAGCTAAACTCGCGAAATCTCCGCTAAAACGAATCAGCAACTTGCTTTTTAGTATTCGACCTAGTCGTTTCCACCACTCCACCACTCCACCACTCCACCACGCCACCACTCCACCACTCCACCACTCCATGAACTCATCGGCTATGCACTGGCTCAATGAACCTCCACACTGGCAAATCAACCAAGACCGCTTTCGCGTGGTCACGGGAGCAAAGACGGATTTTTGGCGTGTGACCCACTACGGATTCATCCGCGATAACGGCCACTTCTACTATGAAGACAGGACCGGTGATTTTACTATCCAAGTCAAAATCGAGGCGAAATACGAAGCGTTATACGATCAAGCCGGGGTCATGATCAGATTGGACGCTGCAAACTGGATCAAGACAGGTGTCGAGTACACCGACGGCATACCTCATCTCTCCGCCGTGGTCACCCGTGAGTTTTCGGATTGGTCTGTCCTTCCGGCGCCCTCGCTCGGTGCGGTCTGGTTTCGGCTCACCAAGATTAGCAATGCGATTCGGATACAATACTCCGAAGATGGAGTCTCTTTTCGCATGCTGCGGCTCGCCTATTTCCCTAGCGCCGCCACGACTCACGTTGGCCTAATGTGTTGTTCGCCGGAACGAGCGGGATTCGAAGCGGAGTTTAGCGCCTGCTCCATCGGCGAGCCCATCATGACCGCGCTCCACGAGTAACCACCTCATTTCGCAAAGAAGATTTTTCACAGAAGAGAACGAAGGTAACGAAGGATTATTGAACCGAAGCGCCGTACCAGAGCCCAATCGGAATTTGTTCACAGTAAGGCCACAAAGGCCACGCTGAGTATCTTGCCTCTCTGATCTTTGCGGCCTTTGCGACCTTCTTGTGAAATTTTGTCTCCCCTCTGTGTCCTTGTGTGAGCTTCCCTGTCTTTGGTTGCGGTCTATCGCTTTGTGATCTTTGTGGCTTTGATTTGTTATTAAAAGTTGGGGCCCTTTCGTTACCTTCGTTGCCTTCTGTAAAAAGTCTTCATTCAGTTTCCGCATGCTTAGGACGGGCCAAAGCGGCCCCTCCAGGATCTCGCGCCGACACGATGATACGTGCCTCCTAGCTCCTGGCTCCTAGCCTCTCGGACAGCAATCCGTTGCCCGCCGTTGCCAGCCGATCACCTTACCATATGGATCGGTTATCAAGCGGCAACAGTCCTCGATTGCCTTCCTCAGCTTGGCCCGAGCCCGAACCACTCGAGATTTGGCGGCCGAGAGCGAAATCCCCAAATGGTTGGCCAGTTCTTCTCGGCTGAAGCCATCTAGCTCAGTTGAGGTTAATGCTTCCCGATCTTCAGCTGGCATGCCTTCGATTACCTTTGCCGCGTAGGCGAACAGCCCCTGCCGAAATTCGCTATCTATCGAATCGGCCGCTTCCAGATCCCCAGTCACGGCAATCTCTTCTTCCGCTTCCAGCTCAACAAATCGCCTTCTTTCCTTGGTCCAATCGATAATCGCATTTCGAGCAATCTGAAATATCCATGCGCGGAAATGCTCGGGCTCGGTCCCTTTGGCGAGTGCCCTCTCGACCCTAAGGAAAGTTTCTTGGGTCAAATCCTCAGCCGACGAAGGGTCACCAACCTTGTTCCGGACATAACCGAAGATCTCCCGACGGAGTTGCTCTGTCACCGTTTCAAGGCCGACCTGCAACGGAATCGTGTCCACCTAACTATGAAGACTGTTCTAACTGCGAATGGTTGCAAGGAAAACAGCTCCGTAGGAGCGAAATCTTTATAGC
>JAFAHI010000222.1 GCA_019237325.1 Verrucomicrobiota bacterium
GTTACGCCCTGATTAAAGAAGCTGTAGCTGCCCATACCGTATCCTTTGAAAATGGTCACGTTGTTAGCGACCTTGAAGGCTGCCCAGCCATCGACGCCAGGAGCCTCCGTCCACGCCGCCTGGCTAGGTGGGTCGTAGGGCATCTCGTTTTGGAAGAAGATTTCCGTGCCCCCATTGCCGTTGCAGACGACCTCGTATTTCTGGTAGTGCTCCACAAACAGGCCGTAAGCCGTGACGTTGTTGCCGTTGACGATCACGCCAGTGTCGGCCGTGTTGTCCGTCCAGCCCACTCCCGTACCGTGGTCCGCCCGCCAGGCCCAGATATCGTCCAGAATGACGTTGTCGCTGTTCACGACAAGGCTGATCGTGGCCTTGCCGGCGGTCGCACCGCCAATGCGAAAGAACACGTCCTGGATCAAAGTCGGATCGTTTGGATTGCTCCCCAGATGGATCGGCAACAGGCCCATTTGCAACAGAACCGGTGAATTGAGCGGACCGGCGTCGAAGATGATCCCGGACAATTTCACGCCCGGTACGTTGGCGACGATCATGGATGCATTTCCTCTCTGCGGTACCAGAGTTGGGAAGCCCAAACCTAGCACCACCGTGTCCGGCCATAGCACGAAGATAGGCTCTGCAAGGGAATAAATCCCTGGGGTTAAGATCAGGTTTTTGCCGAGTGCTAGGGCTAAATTGATGGTGGCTGCGCTATCGGTCGGCTTGGCGATGAAGAAATCCGTGATCGGGATCGACGAACCGGGAGCAGGGCCGCTCCCCCAGGTGGTGCCCGAAGAGTTCCTTTGCAACGCGGGGACAAAGACCTTGAAATTGCCAGCCGAGTCGACGTAGAGGAAGGGCTCCTCACGTGTTACCGGGCTGGTGGCGAGCGTGGTATATTGGTTCGCGCTTGGGAAACTTTGCGCAGGAGCGCCCACGGCGCCCGAGAACACCTGGTTCCAGACGCCGTTGCTCCAGCCATCGAGCTGGCTGTTCCTGACCAACCATTGCTGCTGCGAGCCGTTGGTCACGGTGTCGTCAAACTCCGAATCAGAGATGAAGCCGCCGCTGGCGTAAGACGGAGAGGTGCAATAATCCATCAGGGTGGTAACCCCGTTGACGTGGACGCGACGCATCGGCGCGGCCTGCGACACGGCCCAGAATTCGGCGGTGTTGCAGGCGGAGGAGTTGATCACGTTGATATTCAGGTTCGACAGGGAGCGCCAGAAGTTAGTGAGCGCGACGCAGCCCGAGGAACCGCACTGGTTGTACACGTCAATGGACCCGTTGACGACAACGTCGTTCGGGGAGGAACCGAGGCCCGCCACGGCGGTGTAGTAGCCCACCTGAAAAGTAAGAGGTGTGCCGGTGCTTCCATAGGTGCCGGGCAAGAACAGCAGTGCGTAGCGCTGCGTTCCGAACTGGTTGGAAATCTGCTGGCTAGCGATTGCGTCGACGGTCGTCAGGATCTGGCTCGTCGACATGCTGGGGTCGAAGATCATCACGTTCGGTCCGAAATCAGGCGGCGTCGCGCGAACCAGACCGAGCGTCTCAATAGAAATTAAACAACAAAGGGCAAAGCGGTGTGGCAGATGCATAATAGGAGGGAATTGGGCGATGTTCTGGGGTGAAGGTTCTTTGTCGCTACCATTCGGTAAGCCGGCCAGAGAGCGAACACGCGTTCGATGAGAGTGGCGGGAGTGGTCTTAATTTTCTTAAGAAACTTCAACAGACATAACGCTTTTGTGGCCGCGCTAGCTGCCTGCTGGTGCCTTCATATTGGATCAACCATTGCCCTACTCAGGTCGCGGACGCGGTCACTATCGAAGTGCTCATTCAGCTCAAACCCGGCATAAACTTCGCCCCCTACGGGCTACCCCCATTTATTCTCCCGCGGCCGCGGGACTTGAGCTCATTCTCCGCTTCGCTCCGGAGGAGGTGAGTGTATTTTGCTTTTGATTCTTGCTCGCTCGTTCCTCGCGCTCAAAAAGCAAAATGGTTTGGAAAACTACAACAACGTCTTAAAAATGAGTTCTGGTAAACCCTAGCTGTAGGTCAGGTGAGGCCGCCGCTTTGGTTATGTCACTTCGATCAGCTTACCAAATCACCTTTCACTTTTCACTAATCACCAATCACTTCCTTGTCCGACATAGCCTTAGCGACGTCGGATCACAGCCGCGAAAGCGGCCCACAGGGTCAGTCAATGCAAAATCCCGGTGCTCTTTGGTTTATGATAAACAAAGGGCAAATTGGTGATCCAATTCAGGATCACAATAGAGGAGGCGCTTCGCTTCATCCAGAAGCTTCTGGTGATGGGATTTGAGGCAAACATGTGGAGACCGTTTTTTGGGGACTCCAACGGTCAATCCAGCTTCGACCGGACCAGAGAAATCCTACCAATCACTAATCACCAATCACTTCTCACCTCTCACCGCCGCGCCAGCGGCTTCAGGGTCCCAGTCTTCTGATCGATGACATTTGGTCCATTAGCCCAAACTTCAATTAAGGCTCGCTATTGCTTGCATAAAGTCTTGCGCTGCACCCGAATCGACTAAAGTGTTTGGGCGCAGGGCCTTAGCGTGGTATCCGCTGAATTGACTTCTCCCGTTCGGGTTCGAAAGGGACCTATTAGGCCTACCCGATTGGAGAAGATCATGAAAAGCACAAACAGAACAATCAAAGCAATCAATGCAATGAACTCTACGACTTCCCCGATCAAGATCGGCGTGATCACTGACATAACCGGTCCCCTTTCACTGCTAGGCGTCGCCAACGCCAACATCGCCAAGCTGGCGATTGACGAAATGAACGCCGACGGCGGGCTGCTGGGCAGGCCGCTACGCCTTCATCTGGAGGACAGCGCCACCACGGACAGCGTGGCAGAGGCGAAAGCCAGGAAGCTGATTCAGGAAGATCGCGTTGACGCGCTGCTCGGCGGCATTTACAGCTCCACGCGACAGGCCATCAAGGGTCCGGTAATAGAGGGAAAGAAGCTCTACATTTATCCGGAACAATACGAGGGACAGGAATGCCACCCGCTGATTTTCTGCACCGGTCCGGTCCCGGCGCAGCAGGTGGAATCGATGATCCCGTGGCTGATGGAGAAGACTGGCGCCAAGAAATTCTACTGCCCGTCGGCCGACTACATTTGGCCGCACATCCTGAACAAGAAGCTCCGCGAGGTCGTGGCGGCGCACGGCGGCTCTATCGTGGGCGAGGAATATTTTCCGATCGATCACACCGACTACGCGGCCACGGTCCAGAAGATCGCTTCCAGCCGCGCTGAAGTCGTGTTCAATACCATCGTTCCGCCGGGGGTCGGTCCTTTTCTGGAGCAACTGAACAAGTCGGGCTTCAACAAGGGCGGCGGCCAGTTGGTTTGCACGTACTTCGAGGAAAACCTGCTGAGTTTGTTTCCCCCAGAGCAGGTGGACGGCATGTATAGCTGTCTGGACTACTATCAGAGCGTCAACGATCCCTTCAGCCGCGATCTGCTGGGGCGGTATGACAAGCTGTATCCGGGCAGTTCCAAGTTCACAGGGGGCAGCGCGGCGACGGGTTTGTATCGCGGATTGAAACTATGGGAGGCCGCGGTGAAGGAAGCTGGATCGCTCGATCAGGACGCCGTAATCCATGCACTAGACCACGCGAAGATCGCGCAGGGACCGGGCGGACCGGCCGAAATGGTGCCCGGTCAGCATCACCTTCGGTTGAACATGTACATCGGCCATGCAAACAACGGCAAGTTCGAGGTCGCAAAGGACCTCGGCGTCATCGATCCAAAGGAGTGTACGCAAGGCATTCCGTTTTGCGCTTGAGCTCGCCTCTGCTCCGCGCTGAAAGGAGTGACGGTATTTTGCTTTTGATTCTGGCTCGCTCGTTCCTCGCTCACAAAAAGCAAAAAGCCACGAATGAGACCTATAGGACCAATAGGACTTATATGATAAGCGAACGCGGCTTTAACTTTAACGCTACTTCAGACTGAGTCGAGAACGAGGACGAGTGCGACAAGCCCATTTCGCTAGGTCCTAGCTCCTAGCTCTTTACCCGACGGTTCGCTTCTTTCTAGCAATCGTTGGCGGGCGGACTCCACTAGCTCTGCGTAGGTCAAAGAGGGACGGTCGCCCAGATGGTCCTCGGCCAATCGATCGCGGCCGCGTTGATAGTCAACTGAATAAAGCCCGAAGCGCGGCGTGAAAGAGCCCCACTCATAGTTGTCGAACAAAGACCAGTGTAAATAGCCGATGAGCGGTACATCGGCTTGAGCAATGCGGACCACTTCATCGATATGCACCCGCAGAAATTGGCTCCGGGTCATTCGGTCTCGACGCAACGTGATATGGTTATCCAAGCGGCGGCGCAACGCCATCCCGTTCTCGGCAATTAACACCGGACGGCCCGCGTAATCTTTACTGTAATGTTCGCAAAAGAAGCGCATTCCGACCGGTAAGACTCGCCAATCCCACCATTTGCTGGTGATGTTGTTCATGAGCCAGGCTCGGAAATTTTTATCCTTGAACTCATGGTCCCACCAGACCGGTAAACGGAAGACGTGGGCAGCGAAAGGATCGTAGTAATCCAGGCCGAGATAATCGAAGGTGATGGGGCGAGCTGCCGAATAAATATCATCCACCAAACTGGAAAAGAAATCGGGGGAGAATGTTTTGTAACCAACCCAGTTACTGAGTCGCTTGGTTAAAGAACCGAAAAAATAAGGAATGTCTTTGACCAAAGGGATCCGGGCCTCTTCAAAGGCATTCTCGAACTCGTGGATCTTGGCGTAGACATAATCGCGTAATTCCGCAGCTCTGACTCCGCGTTCCCGGACGCACAGCAGATCCAACATGATTTTGTCCGACCAATAAAGATCGGTGCAGTAGTTGTTGCAGGTTACGAACGGAGCCGGCCAGCGGTTCTGTTCGTAAAGATCATGAATCAGGTTATATGCTCGAACATGGGCACGCAGAATTTGCCTGGTGGCCGCGGATACATTGCGGAACCCGGTGCCAACTCCTTTACGCCCAGGGAACTGGGTGCCCAGATAGGTGTTGAGCACCAACATATTCGGTTCGTTAATCGTGATGTAGTATTTGATCGGAGCCAGCCCGTGCCGATCCGCCAGCGCCCGATTGAGGTTCAGAACCGTGTATTCGATGTACCGGCTAAATTGCTCGACGATCTCCGGTTGTAGCCACGGATCCGCGCCCAGCCACGCTGGATGGACAAAGTGATGCAAAGTTACTACCGGCTCTAGCCCGTTCCGGCGGCATTCCGCCAGCATTTCCACGTACTTTTCCAATGCCGCCTCATTGAAGGGAGGCGGTGGGCCAGACTCATCGCTAAGTGTCGGCTGAATTCGGCTCCATTCGATCCCGAGACGAAACGCATTCAGCCCTAAAGCCTTGCACCGCCCAAAATCTTCCGGATACCGGTTCCAGAAGTCGGCTGCTAATCCGGCCGGCACAACATCGCCACGACGTTCGGACTCCCCCCAGTTAGTCTGCGGTTGCCCGAGGCCATTGTACCCTCCTTCCGATTGATAAGCGGATGTTGCAACACCCCAGAGCAGATCCTCCATAACTCACCGGAGCTTTGTGTCTCGTTCTCTAGCCGCGGCGATCGTAATCGCTTCGGCGTCGTCATCGGTCACTTCCAAAGGGGGGACGTTATCAGACACTAACGTTTCGACAATTAACCGGGCGGCGTCCGGCCGGCTTAAAGCGTAAGCCCGGTTCCGCATTTGATTCAACCGCTCCGGATTGTCTAACAGGGAATCTATCTTGTACGGGACAGTGGTCATCTCGTTACATTTCACCGCGACACCGTCCTCAAGCAGATGATCACTATTTCTCTCTTCCTGGCCGGGTATCGGGCTCACGATGACCATGGGCAAGCCGCAAGTCAGAGCTTCGGCGCTGGTCAGACCCCCAGGCTTACCAATGAATAGATCGGAAATTTTCATCAGATCCGGCATCCGATCGGTGTACCCGAAAACCTGAAAATTTTCGTTATCGTAACCAACCGCTCGTTGAACCCGATCTCTCGTCTCAATGTTTCTGCCACATACCACCAGGGTCTGCACCTTGTTGCGCAGCTGTTTAAGCCGATCAACCAGAAACTCCGCCGGGCCGACTCCTAGAGCCCCTGCCGATAAAAGCAGCGTTGGCCGAGTCGGATGCAGCCGATAGTTCTGCCGGGTACCGACCCGGTCAATCGGGCTAGCGAACTCCGGGTCGATGGGAATGCCTGAAACCGTGATCCTGTCTGTGGGCAGCCCCAACATCTCCAAGTGGGCTCTCGTTTCATCGATCGCCACAAAATAGCGATGAAACATGCGCGACAACCACATGGCGTGAAAATCCAAATCCGTCACCACGATCGATAGATGGGCATCCAGCCGGTCTTTGGCGATAAGGTCAGAAATGATTCCGGCCGGCATAAAATGCGTGCAGACGGTGATATGCGGATCGAATTTGCGAATAAATTTAACCAACGGCCCGGTATTCAAGCGATCGAGCATCAGCCGCATCCCATCGGTCTTCCATGGTTCATCGCTCTGTTTGTACCACCAGCCGAGAAAGTCCGGAGCGGTCTGCACCAAACGTGCATACAGCTTCGAGTAAAAGTCGCGGAAGAGCTTGTTCGTGAAATGCAAGGCGTCACTGTGAACCACCTCGCCGACTCTGGGATCTCCTCTAAAAGCCTTGGTTAGCGCCTCCCCGGCGCGGACGTGTCCAGTCCCCGCGCTGGTGGACATGATAAGAACCCGTTTCTTCATCATTTCTTAGACACCAGTTCCCGCGCCAGTCGATGGGTAGAGACCTGTGATTGGTCTATTTTCACTTCAACCCAATCCACTGTTTTCTTCAAGGTAACGTTTATACTTGTCCTCCGCAGCCAGGCATCTTGCGCTCTATGAGTTACAGCGCGCCCGTCACAATAAAGCGGCGCTAAAGCGAAGCAACGGCGGGATGGCGAAGGAGGAAACTTGAGATTCATCTCTTTACTTAACATCCCTACTCGCACTCGGGACCGTTT
>JAFAHI010000235.1 GCA_019237325.1 Verrucomicrobiota bacterium
AATGGTCATAGGACGCACCCAGATGGGTACGCCATAGAGCTTGCCGTTGTGTCGGGCTAGCTCGAGTGCCGCGGGAACGATGTTTTTGTCGACTCCGTATACAGCCTGCAACTGGGGAGTAAGCTCCAAGGCGTGTCCGCCATCTTCATATGGAGCAGCCAGGCTGCCTCCCCAGTTAAACCAGGCGTCTCCCATTTTACCCGCCGCGGCGGCAACGCGGACCGCTTGCTTCATTTCATCGACGCTGTATTTGGTCCATTTTACTTTGAGGTTGGGGTAGGTCTTCTGGAAACCGTCAATCATCACCTGCCATGGCGTAGAGGCGATGCCCCAAAACGAAAAGGTAACCTTTCCGGAAGGAACCGGTGCCTTTGCCGCGTCCTGGGCAGTGCCGGAGCAAACTGACGAGACAAGAGTTGCACACGTTGCTATTGATAGGAGCAAACTAAGGGATGGAGGTTTCATGATCGAAGGGATAATTGCATTATCTTTAGAGGTTTAATGGTTAGTTTGTAGATTGTTATGGCTAGGAAAACCGAGCCATGGAACACGGCAATTGAAATACATTTTGCTCTATTGTTTTTCCAACAGTTCGCGGCCAGCTTTGGCGAGGCTCGGGCCGTCGAGGCCGTAATGCCGAAAAATTTCCTCTTGGCTTCCTGTCACCGTGTGGTCGTCAGGGAACCCCACGATTTTGAACCTTGCATGGATTCCTTCCTGCAGCAGCAACCCCGCGCATGCTTCGCCCAAGCCTCCGCTTACACTGTGTTCTTCCACTGTGATCACCCGGCCAGTTTCGGTAGCGGCTTTGCGCACCGCTGCCTGGTCCAGCGGCTTCACCGTATGCAGGCTCAAAATCCGGCACTGGATGCCTTCTTTTGCCAACAATTCTGCGGCGGAAAAAGCGGGAGCCACCGTCTCGCCGCAGGCTAGAAAACTCAAGTGTGCCCCTTCCCGGATCAGCGAGGCTTTGCCCAGCTCGAAGGCCGAATCCACCCGTGGCAAGTGAGGCATTTTCTTCTTGCCGAAACGCAGATAAACCGGTTTTGGCAATTGGGCGGCCGCCCTCACAGCTTCACGGGTTTCAAAATTGTCCGCTGGTGCGACGATGGTAATGTTGTGAACGGCGCGCAGAGCGGCATAGTCATGCAGAGAGTGGTGGGTGGTTCCGAGCGCCCCGTAACTAACACCCGCACTGATTCCAACCGCGTTAACAGGTCGATTCGAGTAGCAAAGGTCGTTTTTGATTTGCTCAAACGAACGCGCGGTCAGAAAACAAGCCGGCGAAACCGCGAAAACCTTCTTCCCGGCTGCGGCTAGACCGGCTGCAACTCCCACCAGGTTCTGCTCCGCGATACCGACTTCCACGATTTGACCTGGCGCAGCTTTTGCGAAGGGAGCCAACTTGGCCGAGCCTCGCGAATCGCTTGTCACCACCAAAAGACCAGAATCCTCGCGCGCCAGTTCCAGAAGCGTCGCCGCGAAAACCTCCAGATTTGCTAAGGCTTGTTCCATCATGCAATCGCGGCTTGCGCCGCCTCCAGTTCGGTCATTGCCCGTTTAAAATCTTCATCGCTGGGCACTCCGTGGTGCCACTTTGCCACGTTCTCCATGAAGCTGACCCCTTTGCCTTTACGGGTTTTGGCCAGCACCAGGCTCGGCTTCCCCGGCCGGAACGGAACCGATTCCAACACACGTACCAATTCCCCGACGTCGTTGCCATCGCAGCGCTGTACGGCGAAACCAAACGATTCAAACTTTTCGTCCAGCGGCGAGAGTTGGCAGACATCTTCGGTCGAGCCGGTGATCTGCAGCCCGTTTCGGTCCACAATCGCGACCAGGTTATCCAAGCGGTAGTGAGCCGCCGTCATTCCGGCTTCCCAATTTGAGCCTTCGGCTAGTTCGCCGTCGCCCAGCAAGGTGAAGACCCGATAGTCCTTGCGATCCATCTTGCCGGCCAGCGCAATCCCGACGGCGACTGCCAGCCCGTGACCGAGCGCGCCGGTATTTTGCTCAACGCCGTTCACGTCTCGCGTGGGATGGCCTATGTAGTGTGACCCGTACCGGTTTAGAGTTTCCAGGTCGCTTTCGGGGAAAAAGCCCATATCGGCAAGCACCACAAAGAGCGCCTCGGCACAATGGCCTTTGCTCTGAATGTAGTAGTCGCGATCGGGACTCTTAAACGTCTCAGGGCTGACCCGCATAATGCGGTTGTAGAGCACGTTGAGGATGTCAAGGCAGGAGAGGTCGCCGCCGGTGTGCCCGGCACCGCACGCTTTAATTAGTCGTAACAGGGCTTTCCGGTATTGCACCGATTTAAGCTTGAGTTCGCGTTCGGTTAACATGAGGTTTAGCGTCATTTGGGGGTATTTAGTCGCTGGCTAGTCAAAAGTGCGCCGAGCTGGTAACTAGGATGAAATTGCAGGTGATTAAGAATTCTATTGAATGGAAATGCACTAGATATTGCCTAGGGACCGCCAGGCGCTCGGATTTGGATGGGAGGAATGGTTTTAGGTGCATGGAACTAAGAAGGGAAAATGGAGGGTCCCTCTCACGAAGAAAGAGGCCACGCTTAGATTAGCTTGCATTCTACAGACGTCTTGGACGATCGTGCACAGGTTTTTGTACGTTAGTGCGGCCTTAATAGGTGCCCGGGGCTGTAGCCAAAAATGCGTCGAAAATGTCGGCAGAGATGCGCCTGGTCGTAAAAGCCGGCTTCGGTTGCGATGTCCGCCAACGAGCGTCGCTGGCCCTCGGAAAGGATCAGTTGCCGCGCATGGTCTAACCGACAGCGCAGCAAATATTGGTGGGGGGAAATCCCCACCGCAGCACGGAATCGTCGAAAGAATTGGTAGCGGCTCAAGCCCGCGGCTTCCGCCGCTTCTTCCATCGACATCGTTTTCGGGTGTTGTTGCTCAAAGAGCCTCACCGCCCGTTCGATCCGCCGGTCGCGCCCCACGGCGGGACGGGCCACGGCCACGCGGCGCACCAGAGCCGCGGCTAGCGCCCGGCTTAGCGGTTCGAAGAAGGCCGAACCGTGAGGGCAGCCTTGCACGACCTCTTGCATCAAGAGGCGGCACAGCGATTCGAGCGGCTCGTCAATGCTCACTTTCTGCATCCCCGTTTGGTAGAGCGAGCCGGGATCCAGGTGCAGCGACGCTGCAACTTCTTCCAAGAAGCTAGGGTGGAAGTTGAAGTCGGCCACCAGTCCTTCGGCTTCTTGCCACTCGACGGAATACAGCGTGCTGGGCGCCATAAACATCGGATTGTGCTCCGCTCTGAAGGCGCGGCCGGTCCGTTGGCAGGTGAAAACCATCCGACCCGGTTCTTGCGGAGTCGGTCGGTAGCCCATCCAGAATTGGCTTAGAATGCCAGGCACCTCCGCCTGCTGTGCCACGGGTATTTCGCGCACAAGCATCCGCATTCCTCCAAACCGAGCGCGGTCACTGGTGTGGCGGATGGTGCGCGGCAGCCACTCGTCGGGGACATAGGCGCGGGGAACGATAATCATCGGATGGCCTTCGTTGCGTGTGGAACAACGTTCTTCTGGTCTTCTTCTTGCGGCAGGAAGAACGAGTCGGGCCGTATTTCGGGAACATCGCGCGAAGCGTCTATGGAACGTAAAATGGAGTTTGAATATTTATGCAGTTCTGATTGTATATTCATTCGTCCCGCCATGATACCGTTACTTTTCATTTCTTCAAGCAGTTTTTTTAATATTTATTCTTCTATGTTTAAACAATCATTCTCATCGCGCTCGGTTACCGAGCCTCTCTGCCGTCTCGCCGCTTTCGACGGGTTCGACATCTCGCTGAAAAACGGCTCTTGACGCTGGGATATCCGCCATTAACTGGGCGTCCCTTTTTTGCCCCTCCATCGGCGGTGTACGAATACACATGGAACAATTCGCAGAGGGAGATTTGAAGGTCTGTACCCTCTTTTGGGCCTTAACCCGGACTTGGATGAGGACTGGCCTTCTCAAATGGATCTCGAGGTCCACCTTGGTACCAAGGTAATCAACGTTACCGAAAAAGGGGGCCAACTGGAGAATCAGTTTCTTTCGGCCCGGACCATAATAATCTGGGCTGCGGGTAACACAGCTTCGTGATTAGCCAGAAAATTGGATGCGGAGACCGATCGACAAGGTCGCGTATTGGTCGCCGAAGAGCGAGGCTGCGTCCGAGAGCCTGCGCTTGAACTGACCAGAAACGGCGAAAAACCGTAATCCTGGAACAGCTCTATTCGGAAAGAATCCCTTGCAAAGACTGCCAAAATAAACTCAATCACGAGTTTCCGAATGCAGCTGTTTATTACACTGTCCCGGAAATGCGTG
>JAFAHI010000246.1 GCA_019237325.1 Verrucomicrobiota bacterium
GCAGCCGTTCCGTCAGGGTAGCTTTATCCACGTGCAGATACACAAATCGTACCTGAGACAGGTTCTCTGCTAGTATCGTGCGGTAGGTCTCCTTTAAGGCCGAGCAGGCTAGGATAACCGACTTGCCCTGATTCAATCGGGAAGCGAGCTCCGCATGGAGATTGCGTAACCAGGGAAATCGATCTTCATCGGTCAGAGCGATGCCATGCTTCATCTTCTCGATATTGGCGGGAGGATGAAAGTTATCGGCATCGAGGAACTCGTGATTCAGCTTCTCGGCTAAACGGGTCCCGACGGCCGTTTTCCCCGAGCCGGATACACCCATGAGAACGATAGCGACTGGTTGGTCCACAACCGTAAATCGTTCGTGCGCACCAATCGTTCAAGCGAAGTTCTCGGTTCGAAGTCCCGATGCGCGTACCACCGAAGCGGGAAAAAGACTATCGCCCTGACCTAGACGCCCGAGTCTCAAATAAATCGCCCTGAAGGGGCGACCGAGTGCGCTCTTGACCCCGTGCCTTTCGTTTCCCCCTACTGGCTTGCGAGTTGGCTGATGAATCTCGCGTAACGGTGTCACGGCCTGGCTACATCGGCCGCCCTTTTCAGGGCGACATCATTTCGTACCACCCAGCGGCTTAGCCGCTGCGCTATCGTCTTTAACCTGCGCGTGGGTAGGGGAGAATCCCGGTTACCCCCGCCGTCTACGAAACCACTACCGCCTGTTCAGCTAAGGCATGTAACTGTTCGAGTGCGCGATTCAGCCGTAGCTCCGTTCCTGCGGTGAGCCACGGCGGACGGCTATCCGAAAATACCCAGTTCTTTGGTCCGATATGGATGGAAGAAAGAGCGAGTCGCCCGTTGAGACGCGCTAGCTCTCCGCCAAGCGATCTCTCCAGGTTCGGAAGTTCATCGATAGATCCCCCCGTTCCGATGAGAAGGAGGGGCCGATACTGAAGCGCTCCAGCCGGTAAAAACTGGAGAAGCGTTTTCATGCAGCCGGCCCAATCCTCACTGGGTACAGGAGTAATCAAGAGGATAGCTTGTGCATCCCGCACGGTATTTATCAAATCAGTTAAGCGATCTGAGGCTCCTGATTTAAACGGCTGTAATTCGATGGCATGTGTCCTGCGTAGCTCGATGTCGTAGCGTGCTAAACGCTGCTCTAAGCCCTGCAATAAAAAACTGTTCCGAGATAGAGTGCTTGGGCTACCCGAGATGGCTTGAAAGTAAGGCATAACGTGAAACTAAAGAGTTGTTACTTGGTTAAATGCTGAACGGAAAAACTGACTGGTTGTCGGTTGGGGAAAGAGTTTAGCGACAACAACAGGATTCAACCAAGGTCGGCATCGCGACGCGCTGATCCACAGGCAACGCTGGAGCGGATTGGCGTCGAAGAATTGGTTTCACGAATCCCTATATACTACTAGGCTAGTAGAGTATGCAACCAAAATTTGCTCCTAAAGGATAAATCGGGCTTTTGCTGCGAAGCGGCTATAATGAATGGCCGCTTCGCGGCAACGTCCGATCGTTCACTTCGGATAAGTCCGGCAGGTCCTCTTAGACCAAATAATACAACTTTGCTTGGCCGGCCTCTTGCAATCCTTTCCTCTTACAATGCTCGCAGTCATTGTGCTCCAGTAGCGCGTAGGCGTGGCGGACTGCTTTGATGGTCGCTGAATCTTTGTCGTCTTCCTCTGGAAAAACCTGTTCTGGCGAAAGCCAGTCGGAAAAGCCCATGTTCGTCATGGCTTTGCCCAAGTCAGGGCGAATCCCGCAAAGCAAAACCACGATCCCTTTGGTTTTGACGTCTTCGATGAAATGCTCCAGTCGTTCCAAGCAAACCATGTCGGGATTTCGCGTTCGCTTGAGTCGCATGACAATAACGTGAATTGCCTTGCTTAGCGCGCGTTCCTTCAGCTCGTTAAAATATCGATCGAGTTCCGGCGCGGCACCGAAGAACATCTCGCCCTCGAGATCGTAAAGAATTAGCGCGTCACAGACGGGGTCTTCCGGCAACCGGTCGCGAACGACTCCTTCTGTAGTGACTACCAGCTCGGAACAGCGCAATCGGGCGGCTCGTGGCACAAACAAAACAATGGAGAGAGCCACCCCGATCAGAATTGAGAATTCAACGCTAATAAACAGAGCCGAAAAAGCAGTGATCAAGATCAAGCCGGCATCATATCGGGAAGCGCGCAATGCTAGCCGCAACCGGCGCCAATCGACGAGCCTGGCGGCGGTAACAAACAGTAAACCAGCCAGAGCCGCTTTCGGAACATATCGGGCTAACGGCGCGAACGAGAGCACAACAATGGCAACGGTTATGGCGGCAAATACGCCCGAGGCGCGGCTGACGGCGCCGGATTGGAAGTTAATCGCGGAGCGAGTCAGTGAACCGGACCCCGGCAGGCACTGAAAAAATCCGCCAGTGAGATTAGCCAGACCTTCAGCGAGACATTGCCGATTGTAGTCCAGCGATTGGCGGGTCTGGTTTGCAATCGACTTCGCGATCGCCAGCGCTTCTAATAGCCCAAGACAGGCGACTGCCACGGCGCTGCTGGAAAGGTCCTTTACCCACCAAAACTTGATTGCCGGGATGTGTGGCGCGGGTAGGCCGGCAGGCACGTTGCCAATCACCGCGATAACCGTTTTTCCGTTTGGACCAGACGCCGACCAGCCAAAAAGCGCAGCCACAGCGGCGGCGAATATCAGGGTGATCAACATTTCCATCTGCGGAAGACGATAGGTTTTCCGGAATTTGCCCAGGCCAATAACTAGAAAAATTGTTCCTAGTCCGATTGCGAGAGCATAAACATTAAGCGGACCGCCTTGAGTGAAAGTTAGCCAAACTCGGAGAAGGACGTGCTGGTGACCACTGCCCTGATCGTGAAGCCCGAACAGATTACCAAGTTGGCCCAGGGCAATTAAGCAACTCGCTCCGGCCATAAAGCCGAGCACCACAGATTCCGAGATATAGCGGGTCAGGTCGCCTAACCTGAAGACGGCGATGAGAATCTGAACGATGCCAACCATGATACAGAGCAAGAAAGTTGCCTGATAGGCATCAAACCGGGCGTCCGGATCCAGAAATGCCAGCGCGCTGAAAACCACCAGAGAAATTGCGTTGGTGGGGTCGTTGATCAGATGAGACGATGAACCAAAAAAGGATGCAACTGCAGTGATGACAATCGCGGAATAGAGTCCGAAACGAGGGTCGACCCCGGCAATCAAGGCATAGGCCATAGCCTGGGGCAAAGAAATGGCGGCCACGGTGACGCCGGCCAGAATATCCCTACGAGCATCAGTCCAATGATAGTTCAGGTAATTCAGAATAGGTTTCACTTGGCTCGCGGGGTATAGATCAAATCGAACACGCCGTTATCAGCGAAGAACTTCTGCTGGGCATCGTCCCAATCTCTGGCCATGAGTGTGATCGGGAAAAGCTGAACCGCCGGCAGCCGGCGGGCATATTCTTGAAGCACTTCCGGATCCACCGGACGGTAACCATATCGCGCCATGGTCTCTTGGGCTGGCCGGCTGAATAAAAACTGCAGGTAAGCTTTTGCGTAGTCCGCGGTTTTCTTTTGTTCAACATTGCTGTCGACCCAGGCGACACTTGGTTCCGCCCGCATTGTGACTGGCGGGTAGACGATTTCGAGATCACCTTGCGAGTCCTCAGTTTCAAACCGAGCTTCGTTTTCCCAGGTTAGATGAACGTCTCCGATCTTATCCTGAGTGAACGTCATCGTGGAATCGCGCGCCCCGGTCCCCAATATTGGTACATTTTGATAAAGGCGCCGGAGATAATCTTTCGCCTGTTCTTCGGTCCCGCCTCGATAAATAATAGAACCCCAGGCAGCCAACAGGCTGAGCTTGCCGTTGCCTGATGTCTTCGGGTTCGGTGTGATCACAGAAACATCGGTACGCACCAAATCGGGCCAATCCTTGATGCCCTTCGGATTCCCTTTGCGCACCACGAACACGATCATCGACGTATACGGCTGCGAATGATGAGGCAGCCGGTCGGACCAGCCATCGCCGATTAGGCCGTGTTTTCGTAATAAGTCGATATCCGATGGCAGCGCCAGTGACACCACGTCGGCTTGCAACCCGTCGACAACGGCAATGGCCTGGCGTGAAGAACCGCCGTGAGACTGTTTAATGGTTACCTTCTGGCCGGTCTCCCGCTCGTATTTCGAAACAAACTGTTGGTTAAGATCCTGAAACAGCTCGCGAGTGGGATCGTACGAGACGTTCAGCAGCTGAATCGATTTGTCGCTATCTACGTTTCCCAAGAATACGAGTGCAACCGCAGCAAAAACCGCCAGGAGAGGGAGCACGGTAGTCCAAGTTCTCTTCATAGCGAGAGCCGCGCTCGTGCCGAGGGTAAGTGACGGAATTGCACGGCCACTCCTCCGATAAATCTCGTGAACTGGGCGAGAGTCTATTACGTCCGGATCGTAAAGTCTAGTTAGTTAGTAGGGAATTTAGCTGAAGCGAAATACAGTCTAGTCCCGCAGGCGCAGGGTTGAAAAAACGGCTCCGCAGGAGTCAAATCTTTATAGCTCGCGCGGCACTACGACCCAAGTCGGGGCTCTGCTGCCACCTTCACGACCATTTGCTTGAATTCTTCCATGGGAGCCTGAGTCGCCCACATCATTAACATCCCATCTTTTTGCTGGAACATCACATGCCAGTCTCCCACCGATTTCATTCCGACCGGGATATTTGCATTACCCATGGCCTCTCGATTGATCACGACCAGGTGCAATAACTGGCCATTGGGCATACGAAAACAGGTCAACGAAGCCGGATACTGTTTCCACACGAAAGCCCGGCACCCCTCGGTTTCCATCGATTTCAGGCGGCTTGGTAAGGCGTCGTCACGGGGCGCTTGATGTTCCCGGAGATAGTTCTGGGTCTCTGCTAAATCCGGGGTCCTCAGATCGAGCTGTGGTCCACCTTCTGCGGAAACCATCGCCATGGCGTCGGTCTTAAATTCCTGGAATCGATCCGGCCCTGTCTGTCGGATTGAATAGAATAGCGCAATCCCGCCGACTACCAGGCAGGCCGCAGCTGCTAACCATACTTGTGGCAGCGCGAAGCGCCGGACTTTCTCTCCTCTAATCCGAGCCAGAATTTTTGCTTGGAGATCAGCCGGCGGCTCGATACCGGCCAGTTTCTCCCGGATCGTCCGGTCCCGGTCTTGTTGCTCCTCGAACCACTTCTTGAGCTCGCTATCGCTCTCCATTTGGTTGAGCGCCTCGCGAAAAATAGGATCCGCCCCATCCCGGTCGCTGGACCGGTATGCGCTGAGGATTTCTTTGGCGGCATCCGAATTCATGTCTTACAAGGCAGTTCTTTAGTTGGGGCGAGGAGTGATTTTGTTTGGTGAAGCGGTTTTGGTTAACAGGATTCTCAGTTGTTCCTTACCTCGGGACAACCGGGACATCACTGTCCCGATGGGTATATCCAAGGTAGCGGCTATCTCTTTATATGAGAGATCTGCCAGGTAAAATAATTCCAGAACCATTCGATAACTCTCATCAACACCAGCCAACGCCTCCAGAACGGTGGCGGCGTCAGACGCCTTTAGCACCCCGGAATCGGCAACCAATTGGTCTTGATGTTCAGGTTTTAGCTCGACCTCCGGATGAGTCGATTGCGAGCGTAGACCCCGCAAAAATTCCCGGCGCAGCGTCGTAAACAGCCAGGACTTAATCTTGGTGATATCCCGGACCTGGGCCTGTTGTTTGGCTAATATTAAAAACGTTTCTTGAGTGAGGTCAGCCGCCTGGGCTTCGTTCCGGCTCAAAGAAAAGGCAAACCGGTAGAGCGGCGAGTACAACTCGGAAACAATACTCTCCAGGTCCAGTTCGGTTCGCACCACCCAGCATTTCGCACAAATCCGAGATGGGTTCTAGAGAGGAGTTTGCGGACTCACTGGACGTTGGAGCCGCAACGCCGGCGGTTGGGATTTGTGCGAAATGCTATGACAGCAGAATGGGCCGCTTGCGCCGGTCCATTCTGCTGCTCTTTGCGGAAGCCCAAGTTCCACGCCGGACCTTCTCTCGTGTGACTGAAATGTTGCAAAGCTTTGATTGCTGAAGGGTAGGGGCTTGACTTCACTTTCCGAACAGTGACGCAAGTTGTTGTTCCTTTAGCAGTGGTTGCTTTAGCCGGACTCCTAATATGGGTCTGGTTCCTTGGTCTATCGCCGCTACGCCATGTCAGATCCGAGGCCAAAAGGCGGCGATGGAGCTTGGAAGAAGATAATGAAGGGCTCTGGTACCGGTTAACCGGGAATAAGGCTGGTAGGGCTTGGTTAGCCGAATGGAACGGCCGTGGTCCGCGTCCTTACATAGAACTTTCTGTGCCCGATGAGCCTGCTATTGATAGTTGGTGCTTCATCACAACCAGGGAGCAGCACTCGGGGCAGCCACCACGATTTCTGGCTGGCGCCTTTGCCGGCAAATCCGAGCCGGAGTGGTTTGCCGAATGGATGCACGCTAAAGTAATCGATACTGGGCTCCCGGAGCTCGATCGCCATTTTGTAATAGCAGGTTCGTCGCCAAGCGTGCGCGACGAGCTTCCCATGCAGCTCTTGGAAAGGCTAGGGGAACTGCCAGCTCCGCTCTTAAGCAAAATCTTCGTGATTCGCGGAAAAGGGAAATTGGTATTTCACGTAGAGGAAACCCGCCGAGCCGATGCATTGAGCCTCATCGAGAGGCTGATGTTGTGGGTGAATTCGGCGAGGGTTTGAGACTAGGAGCTAGGAGGGGGCGAATTGGCGTGTGGGCGACACGGCGAAACGGCGAACTTAGCCGTGAAGCGGCGGCTTATAATAGCCTAGGCCGAAGCCCTAGGTACGTCGAAAAAGCGATCAGCGCTGAAACCGCGGTTCAATGTCGGTCCTGTTCTAGCTCTGCCTCCCAAATCTAAGGTGGACCTGATATTCTTATGCGCCTTCAGCGCTAGATCGTTGTCTTGTCAGATTCCTGGGGCTTCGCCCGGCAGCCGCCGGGCAGCCGCCGGACTATTATAAACCGCCGCTTTGCACCTAAGTTCGCCCTTTCGCCCATTCGCCCTTTCGCCCACACGCCGAGTCGCCCGGACTAGCTCCTTAAAAAAACCCTTTCCAGTTCCAGCTTCGGACCTTAGAGAATGACTTGTACATGAAGAAAAATGGTC
>JAFAHI010000475.1 GCA_019237325.1 Verrucomicrobiota bacterium
CATCGCCCGTAAATGCATGCGCATTTCCGGGCGATGCCGGCTGCGATGGCTTGTTGCCGTCAGCACCGCGTTCGGGGTTGGCTGTGCCACGGTGGCGACAGTTCACGCCAGCGATAGACTTTGGGCGTGCCTGCTGTTTGCCACCAACGAAAAGATGAGCCGGGATGTTCCAGCCTGGCTCAAGAACTACAACGAACGCCTCGAAAAGCTGGTCGGTTATACCGCGGTACGTTCGCTTGGTCAAAATGAAGTCACCCTGCAAACCGGCAGACCAGCGGCAATTAATTTGCCAGGCAATATGCGGATTCAGCTTAACAACTGGGTCCGCGAAGGCCACGGCAGATTCCTTGTTACCATTAAGCTTTTTCGCCGGGATCACGCGCTAATAGAAACGCAAGCGCGAATCTCTCGCGGCAGTCCTTTGTTCTTCCGCGGCCCGCTGTGGCGCAACGGACGGCTAGTGGTGGCTGTCGTAATCGGGCAAAGGACCGGCTGGGACCTATGGGACCCGTGGGGGGACTAAAAACGGTTCTAGGTTCAAGGTTGTAAGTTTTAAGTTCTAGGTTGCGGTCAAAGCAGCAGCAGGCCTCCCGCGGGATCGAGGATTAAAACCTCGAACTTAGAACTTAAAACCTTGAACCTAGAACTGTTCCGGAGCCTCGCCCCCCTAAACAACCTCGCCGTTTCGCTTCAGGCGACTCTCGCGGTGCCCGAGTACAGATTAAATCGGTTGTCGCGCAAGAACCCCACTAGCGTCATCCCATATCGCTGCGCGAGGTCGACCGCTAACGAGGAAGGCGCGCCCACAGCGGCCATGATCGGGATCCCGGCCATCACACTCTTCTGGACCAACTCGAAACTGGCGCGTCCACTGACCAGCAGGACCAGATCCGAGAAATCGCTTCGGCCCGCCAACAGTTCATTCCCGATCAATCGATCCAGAGCATTGTGCCGGCCCACATCCTCGCTAATCGCGCAGAGATGACCCCGCGCATCGAAAATCGCGGACGCATGGATTCCGCCGGTGCGCGAGAACTCGGATTGATACCGAGCTAAGGTTTCGGGCAGCGTTACCAGCAGCTGAGGCGAAACCTTCGGCGATGAAGAGTTCAGATAAATCTCCCGATTGATCCGCAGCGCTTCCAGAGAGGTTTTGCCGCAAACGCCGCAACTCGAGGTGGTATAGAAATGTCGCTCGAGCCGTTGCAAATTAACTTCTTCGTTTAGGGTAACAACCACAGAATTTTCGGCTTCCTGATCGACCGAGCTCAACATCGAGATCTCGTGAAGAATCCCTTCAGTAAAAAGGAATCCTACTGCTAGACCTCTATCGGACCCTGGCGTTCGCATGGTGATGGAGAGCGGTTTCTTCACCAGGTTACTGCCACGTCGAAATTTCACGCTGATCTCGAGCGGCTCTTCTATGGTTAGATCGTCCCTGGCCATCAGACCTGAAGTCACCTTGGCGGTGTATTTCAGTATCGAGACCTGGGCGATCCCCTCTGGAGAAGTGGGTGATTGCACGGCTGATGTCTTGCAGGGTAAACGCGCCAGGGGATACGTGCAATGGCGTGTGGGCGAATGGGCTAACGGCGAAACGGCGAAAGGGCGAAAGGGCGATGGGGCGTGTCGCCGACACGCCGTTTCGCCGACACGCCGTTTCGCCCGCACGCCCGCACGCCGTTGCACCCCTGCACAACAGGCCTATCGTTTTCTCGTGCCGGATTTTGATATAACGCATCTCTACATTTCACCGGGCCACAACTTTTTCGGTCACGAGCGCGACCAACCGGGGAGTAATCCAGCTCTCGAGGTACCATCAGTTTGGTGCGTCGCTGGTAAGGGAATCGATGGAGACCGGTTCTTCGATCATAAGGAATCGTACAAAGGGCAGATTACGTTTTTTGAGGAGGAGACCTATGATGATCTTTGCGCTCAACTCGGGATCTGGGACCGGACGCCATCAGTTTTTCGACGCAATGTCCTTACTCGCGGTGTGAGGCTCAACGACTTGATCGGGCGCGAGTTCACGATTGGTGATGTTCGCCTTTTGGGAACTGAGGAGAGCCGGCCTTGCTTCTGGATGGACAGTGCCTTTGGACCCGGAGCACAAGCAGCCTTGAAGGGACGAGGCGGGCTGCGAGCAAGGATCCTGAGCACGGGACGTCTAACGGTAAGCCAAAGTCGCAGGTCGCACGCTCAAAGTAATCAGTAATCAGTGTGTCAGTAGTCAGTCCAGAGATTGCTTAGGATCGACTGCGTACTGATTACTGACCTGCTGATCACTGATTACTTAACCTGCTGCTGGGGCCAAACGCCGTTGACTCGCCCTGCCTCTCACCTGAGTTTCCCCTCTGCGGCCAATTCAGCTTTTTCCCCAAATGGACCGAATTACCGGAAAATCATTTGTCACCCGCTCCGAAGTAATCGCTAAGAACGGGATGGCAGCTACGGCACAACCTTTAGCAACCGAAGTCGCCATCGATGTCCTGAAGAAGGGTGGATCGGCTGTTGACGCAGCCATCGCCGCGAACGCGACGCTTGGATTGATGGAGCCGGTCAATTGTGGAATCGGCGGTGACCTTTTTGCCATCGTGTGGGACGCGAAGACCCAGAAGTTATGTGGCATCAACGGCAGCGGCCGGTCGCCGAACGGGATCTCCTATGAGCAGATGAAGGCGGAGTTGACTAAGCTCGGGCTAAAGGAAATTCCTAAGTTCGGCATGCTCAGTATCAGTGTCCCCGGGACCGTCGACGGCTGGTTCGAGCTCCATAATCGGTTCGGGAAACTGCCGATCCAAGAAGATCTGGCGCCCGCCGTTCAATACGCTATCGAAGGATTTCCAGTAACCGAATACATTGCCTATCTGTGGCAACGCAATCTTCCGGTCCGGGCACAAGAACCTGGCGCCTTTTTACAGACATACACGATTAACGGAGCGGCGCCGAAAAAAGGGGATGTCTTCAAAAACCTAGATCTAGCTAACACCTACCGGATCATTGCCGAGAAAGGACGGGACGCATTCTACAACGGCTCAGTCGCCGACAAGATTGACGCATTCTTTCGAGCGAATGGAGGTTATCTGCGAAAGGAAGACCTTGGTTCTCATCATTCCGATTGGGTCGACCTACTCTCAACGAAGTATCGCGGATACGACGTTTACGAGCTACCGCCTAATACCCAGGGTGGGACGGTGCTCGAGATGTTAAATATTCTCGAAGGTTACGATCTAAAATCTATGGGATTCGGCAAACCCGACACGCTGCATGTGATGATCGAAGCGAAAAGACTCGCGTTTGAGAATCGAGCGAAGATGTATGCCGATCCGGCTTTCTATCCGCCGCCCATGGCGCGGCTTTTGTCCAAAGACTATGCCGGCGAGCGCCGCAAGTTAATCGACATGAAGACAGCAGCTCTTCATTGCGACGCCGGAGACGCGAAGTTAGCTCAAGGCGATACCACCTATCTCTGCGTAGCAGACAAAGAAGGGAACATGGTTTCGTTGATCCAAAGTAATTTCCGCGGGATGGGATCCGGGGTAGTCGTGCCCGGTCTAGGGTTTGGGTTCCAGGACCGGGGAGAATTATTTTCCATGGATCCCGCGCATCCGAACGTTTATGCGCCAGGCAAACGCCCGTTTCACACGATTATCCCTGGGTTCGTCATGAAGGATGGCAAACCTTGGTTGGCCTTCGGGGTAATGGGCGGAGATATGCAGCCGATGGGGCATGTCCAGATCCTGACTAATTTAATCGATTTTGGTATGAACTTGCAGGAAGCGGGGGATGCTGCCCGTTGGCAGCATGAAGGTTCTTCAGCACCCACGGGCGGCACCATGACCGATGGTGGCTGGGTTAACTTTGAATCGGGTTACCCGTATGAAACCATCCGCGAATTGATGAAACGCGGCCATCATGTCCGTTTTGATCTAGGAGGATACGGTGGTTATCAAGCGATCATGCTAGATGATCGGCAAGGTGTGTATTACGGCGCTTCCGAGAGCCGGAAGGATGGGTGTGCGATTGGGTATTGAGAAGTACTTTGGTAGGGCGAAAACCCGACTTTGCGAAGTCGGGTTTTCGCCCAACCGGCGTTAGCAAGGGCAGACATCGTCAGCCTTCGTTGTCCGCGGTAGCACAATGATTTACTACCTGCCAAACACCCGCGGGTAATTCGACTTATCTGCCGGCGGCGTTATGCCCTGCATGGTTAATAACACGTCGGTTGCGATCGTTGCGACAACCTCATTACCATCCAGCAATAGGCTAT
This sequence comes from Verrucomicrobiota bacterium, assembly GCA_019237325.1. Lineage (GTDB taxonomy): Bacteria > Verrucomicrobiota > Verrucomicrobiia > Chthoniobacterales > JAFAMB01 > JAFAVN01. The sequence continues at coordinate 4,271 of JAFAHI010000475.1, forward strand.
CGCAGTTCGTCAACACGAAAACCCCCGCCTCGGATGGCGTACCGCTGTCGACCCACGGGAGAAATTGAATAAAGGTGTTCGTTCCAGTGATTTCACCATCTTTCCAGACGTATGGAGGAAAGTCAGAGGAAGGGCTTAAGAACCAGCTCAAACCGAGCTGATACTCGTTAAA
>JAFAHI010000526.1 GCA_019237325.1 Verrucomicrobiota bacterium
ATGTAGGGGGCGGACTGGGTGTTGACTACGACGGCTCTCGTACTGCTTTTGACAGCTCCATGAACTACACGTTGCAGGAGTACGCTCGTGACGTGGTCTACAACATCATGGACGTCGTGGACTCGGAGAAAGTTCCGCACCCGACTATCGTCAGCGAAGGTGGGAGAGCAATTGTTGCGCATCACTCTGTGCTCATTGTTGAAGCCTTCGGATCCATTGAGAAAGGCGCTGCGGACCTGTCTCTGCAAATCAAAGACACCGATCCAAAACTGCTAGCTGATATCGTCGAAATCCGGCGGACGTTGACCAAGCAGAACCGGATGGAAAACCTGCACGATGCCCAACAGGTTAAAGAACAGGCTCAATCCATGTTCGCGCTCGGTTTGCTCGATCTAGAGAGTAAGGCGAAAATCGAGACGATTTACTGGCAGATTGCCGAGTCGGTAGTCGACCTCTGCCGCGGTATGCGCTACGTGCCGGATGAGGTGAAGGAGCTGGAAATCTCTCTAGGCGATCAATACCTTTGTAACTTCTCCGTCTTCCAATCGCTGCTGGATCATTGGGCTCTTGGGCAGCTTTTCCCGATCATGCCGATCCACCAATTGCAGTATCCACCCGACCGCAATGGCACGTTGGTTGATATCACCTGCGATTCGGACGGCAAGGTCAGTAAGTTTATCGACTTGCAGGATGTCAAAGAGACTCTGCCGCTGCACCGCATAAACAATGGAGAACCTTATTACCTCGGTTTCTTCCTAATGGGTGCATACCAAGATATCATGGGTGACCTGCACAATCTGTTTGGCCGGGTGAACGAAGTGCATATCTTCCTGGACGAAGACGAGGACAGCGGGTGGTACATCGAGGAAGTGATCCAGGGTAGCACCGTAATCAGTGTCCTTTCCATGACCCAATGGGACCAGAACGAGTTGGTGCGCCTGGTCAAAAGCCAAGTTGACGCCGCCATCAAAAGCGATCGCCTGAAACCAAACGAAGCCATGCGCATCTTAAACGATTATGAGCGCGGCCTCGGCGGCTACACCTACCTGAATTTCAAAAAGCAGGTCTGACCGGTAGGGATGAGCTCCTGCTCATCCGGGGTAGATAGATCGTGTAGCTGCTAGTCGTTTTTGTAGCAGCTGCGCTTAGCGATTTCGTGACACCAAGATCTAGCTCCGTAGGAGCGCAATATTTATAGCTATCGGTGTCCCAAATGCGACAAGCTCCGTAGGAGCGGCATATTTTGAGCGAGCGGTAATGGCGAGAGAGTCTGAACCTCTTGGAGCGGTGCTCAGCATGATTGTTGCAGATGCCGCTCCTACGGAGCTGACGACGTTTTTAGGATAGCGATGGCTATAAATATTTCGCTCCTCCGGAGCTAGGCCGCGTTTGCGAGGCCGAGATCAGAGAGCGCCTCCCCCTCACCCCCCAAATATCTTCTTCAGCGAATCCAAAAATCTCTGTCGAAGACTATTCCCGTTATCGGCCGGCTGTGAATTTGGATCAATTAGCTCACCCTTGTGCACCTGGCAGTTCTGCGAAGGAACCATCGACTGCGGCAAACTGATCTGGTAAGCGGTCCCGGTTGCTCGGCATGCATCGGTTGCGATCTCATTCGATACCGAACAGAGTTGGACCTGAACCAGCGGTTCAGGCGGAGTAAACTCACCATCCGGGTACTTCGTCCGGGAAGCTTTCTCCATAATCTTCACCCAGATGGGCAAGGCAAGCGTTGCGCCATACCCGCGTTGTTCGATCGTCTGCGGCTGATCGAACCCGACCCAAACCCCGCAAGTTAGGGAGTTAGTGAACCCCACAAACCAAGCATCTTTGTAATCGTCGGTCGTACCGGTCTTACCGGCCGCCGTTCGATCTAGTCCCAAAGATTTAGCGGATGCTGCTGTGCCGCGGGATAGAACGCCTTCCAAAGTCTCTGCCATCATCCAGGAGATCGCCGGCTTCAAAATCTGGCGTTGCAGCGGGTGCGCTTGGTAAAGCACCCGTCCTTGTTTGTCGTCGATCCGCTCGATTAAATAAGGCTCTCGCCGCACGCCTCCGGACGGGAACGCGGTATAGGCTGCCGTCAGATCTTTCAGAGTGGAGCCGAATGCGCCCAGATAAATAGAGGGAAGCTTGGGAATATTGTTTCCGAGACCTGCCTCAGTCAGGAGCGATTGAACTTTGCCGAGGCCAACCCGCTCACCCACTCGAATCGTCATTGTGTTTCTCGAGAAGATGAGCCCGTCTCTCAGGGGCAATAGGCCGCGAGTTGATCCATCTGAATTTCCCGGGCTCCAATGCGGAGCTTCTGGCACTTCACCGGTACGGATAGGATCATCACTGATTTGCGAACCGGGGAACAAGCCGCTCTCATAACCTGCGGCGTAGATAAACGGTTTCGCAGTCGAGCCGACCGACCGAACGGCCTGCAATGCCCGATCGAACTTACTATCCTTATAATCGCGTCCTCCGACAATAGCGCGGATCCCGCCGCTATGGTTATCGATCACTAACGCCGCGCCCTGAAGATACGGGGTCCCCTCTTCGTTGGCTCGATCGCTCTCGGTGTAAGCGCTCTTACGGGGATGTTTATAGTCCGACCTGTCCTCGATCTGAGTTAGAAAACTATCGACGGCGGAATCCGCTGCCAGCTGCAAAGCGGGGTCCAGCGTCGTATAGATCTTGAGGCCGCCGCTATCGATTTCATCCTGCGACACAATCCCTTGAAGCTCGTGGTACAGGGCATCCATCGCGTAGTTCTGTTGTGGGACGAACGACTTTTTTCCGCTGGTCTTTAAAGGTGTGGCTTTCGCAGTCTGCTCATCCGAGGTCGAGATGTAGCCGAGTTCCGCCATGCGATCCAGCACCTCGTTGCGCTGAGTCACGGCGCCAGTCGGGTTGTTAATCGGCGAATAGCGGTTGGGGCTTCGAATCAGACCCGCTAAAGTGGCCGCTTCAGGTAGATTGACCTGGGCGGCCGATTTTCCGAAATACGCTCGCGCTGCGGCTTCTAACCCGTAATAACCCGATCCGAAATAGATTCGATTGGTGTAATAATCCAGAATCTGGTCTTTGGAGAATG
>JAFAHI010000561.1 GCA_019237325.1 Verrucomicrobiota bacterium
GCCCGAGACCGCGAGCGGCAAGCTGTTGATATCGGTTTCGCCGATCAGAAGCCTCCCGCTCGTCGGTGTGACGAGCCGCGGGAACAGTTGTGGCACGAAGTTTCTGCCGCTGTTGCTCGGACCGACCACCGCCACGTTGGTGCCGAGCGGGAAATCGAAATTGATGGTTTCGAGCAGCGGGATGCCATCGCTGTCCACAACGCTGAGATTGGCGGCCGTAACGTGGCCCTGGAGCGGTTCGACCTTCTCCGGCTCTTCGAGCAGCAGACGCCGATCCAGCATATCCGGCACGTTGAACTGCTCGACAACCTGTTCATATTTTATCGCCACGTCCTGCTGGTTCTGATAGAAATCGAGCAGTTCCTTCCATGGCGATGACAGTTCTTTATAGGCCAATAGTATCGCCCCCAGCCCGCCCCATGAGAGCCCGCCTTTAATCACAAAATACCCGCCGATCAAAAAGAAAAAAAATGGTGTTAAATTATTAAACAGGTTGTTGAGAAATTTTACAAAAAATTTGCGGTTATAGACTTCAAAGCGAATATCATAAATCTCCGCTAAACGATGCGAGATATCGGCCAACTGATATGCCGCCGCGTCATTGGCGCGGATCTCGTTACGAGCAGCAATAGTTTCGGCGATGCGATCCGAAAGCACGCGCACTTTGCGCACTCGTTCGCGATTGAGGCGGCGGACAATCCGCTGCAATTTCGGGATGAGATAGCCCTGCAGCGGATAGAACGCGACCGCGGCCGCGCCCAGCAGCGGATCCTGCACAAACATAAAGACAAAAATTGTCAGCAGTGTGCCGCCCTGGGAAATTGGCAGAGCAAAAGCTTCTCCAATGAATCCGCCGACCGGTTCCAGCTCGCCGGTGAGCATCGCGATGACCTGCCCAGTGGCGGACCGATCGAAATGGCTCAACGGAAATCGTATCACGCGCTCGTAGAGCTGATAACGCAGTCGGCGTAGCATACGTTCGCCAACCTGCCCCTTCTTTACATTAAGGTGCAGTTTGAACCAGCCATTTATCAAAATCAAAACGAGGAAAATACCGCACATCAACAACAAGTACGAAAGCTGGTTTAACTCGAATCCCAAAAAGTGCTGTGGAAACTCTTTACCCAAAATCGCGCGATTGATGATTAGCTTGGGCAGATCCAGAGAATAATAGAGAAACGGAAAGGACAACAAGGTGACGATGACCAAATAAATCTGATCACGCCAGCTATAGTGCAGGATGTATCCGTAGATCGTGGGATCCAGGCCATCTGCCCCCCTTTGCGGCCACAAAGACCGCAAGGACGAGGGGAGCGGCGGCGAAGCCGATTGTACGAATGCTGCAAGGTTGCGGAGAAATCCCATCGGCTATTCTCTCGACTTTCCCATAGCAACGGCCCGGGCCCACGCATCCACGAGGGCTAGTCGGCACGATCTTTCGCAAATAGTCGCGCTGCGGTAGATGTTTAAGCGGCAATCTCGACAGGAATTTACCACCCTAGGCATTCCTGAAACAGCCGACGCCGGACGCCGTTCACCCTGGAACTTTGTGTCGGTGTCGTGCGATTGCCTTTTGGACCGTCGCGGCGCTAGGCACGCCGTCCAGTCTGGCAACGAACTCTCGCTCACAGGTTGGCTCTGATGACCCCCAGCCATATCCGACTGACCCTGGCAAGCGCCGCCTGCGCCGTTTTGCTCTTCGGGCCGCTTTGTTCTGCTGCTCAGTCGCAGGCCCAGGGCGGCGATAACGCCGGTCGTAATCTCACTCAACGAACGCAAAGCGAGGTCAATATTGCTCTGCCGAGCTTTGCACCCTTGGTCGACCGTGTGGTCCCGGCGGTCGTCAATATTTCCGTCGAGTTGAACGAGCAAGCGGCGGCGCAGGACGAGGATAGCAGCGGTGACGAAGGCGCTTCGCCATTCAAACAGGGTGGCACGCCGTTCGATCAGTTCCTGCATCGCTTCTTCGAACAACCGTTCCAATCCCGCAACCCTGCGGAAAAGGTTCTGGCGCTCGGTTCCGGGTTTATCATCGATCCTCGCGGCGACATTGTCACCAACAACCATGTCGTCGCCAATGCCGACAAGGTGACCGTTATCTTTCAAGACAACAGCCGGCATACGGCCAAGGTAATCGG
>JAFAHI010000583.1 GCA_019237325.1 Verrucomicrobiota bacterium
TAGAAGTGTTTAAGGATCCCAGATTTGTCGGGAGCTTGATCAACTCCGTGATCGTAGCCGGGTGCACTGTCTTGATCGCACTGGCTCTCGGAAGTGTTTGTGCGTATGCGTTGGGGCGGCTTCCGTTTCGATTTAAAGGGCCGGTACTTTACCTCGTCCTTACGATGACGATGTTCCCCCAAATCGCGATTCTTTCCGGCCTTTTTGTGATGCTCAGAACGCTGGACCTGTTTAATACCCGGCAGGGATTGGTGCTGACTTATCTGATCTTCACGATGCCGTTCACCATCTGGGTCATGACCCAATATTTTCGTAGTCTGCCTAAGGAGCTCGAAGAGGCGGCCTATGTAGATGGTGCGTCGCCACTAAAAGTGTTCTGGGAGATCTTGCTTCCTCTCACGATGCCGGGACTGGTTTCGACCGGGCTACTGGCATTCATCGCCGCTTGGAACGAATTCTTGTTCGCGTTGACCTTCACGATCACGGACAATATGAAAACGGTCCCGGTCGTAATCTCTCAATTTACGGGCGCGAGCGCCTTCGAGCAGCCGTGGGGTGCAATCATGGCCGCGTCAATGGTAGTCACAATTCCGCTCGTCATCCTGGTCATGGTCTTCCAATACCGGATCGTGGAAGGGTTGACTGCTGGAGCAGTAAAAGGCTAAATCTCCGGCGCGCTCGAGAAACAGGATTGCTTTTGGTTGGGTGAGTCGCATAAAAGAGCCGAGTGGGAAGTGCCATGCTCACCCTTGGAACAACCTGGGGAAGATATCGGAGATCGAAGATCAGTTTTTCGATCCGTTGCGGTATTGTCCTTATTGCTTCGATATTAACTCTAGCGTTGTCCCTCTTCCCGGCCAAGGCAGACGAACTACCCAAGTTCAGCGATGCCGAAGTGACTCAATTCGTAAGTAAGTATGCTGATTTCGTAACTAATTATATCAAGGCCTATCAAGCCGGCAACCCGGCTGCGTTCGACCAGTTAAAAACTCAGGTGCAACAGTTGCAAGATGAAGTGGCGAAAGTGGCTGATAAACTAAAAGAGAACCCTGAGGAAGCCCAAAGATACCAACAATTCATTGCTACTTACACGGAGAAAATGATTGACGCCAGTAAGTAGGGCCGGTTAAGGGTCAGATGCCCGCCAAACTCTGATGAAAGCACTATCCTATTCTATTCGAAATCTATTTGTGATTCTCACCTTGGTGGTCGCGGGCAGCTTTATTAGCAGCCGCGCTTTGGGTGACGATATTCCGCAATTCAGCGACCCGGATGTGACCGCGTTTGTGAAGACCTACGCCGAATTTACTAGTGATTACGTTGAGGCGTGCAAGGCTGTTAAAGCCGGCGACAACTCTAAGATGACGGCTCTGCAATCGAAGGCTCCTGAGATCCAATCCAAAGCCGCTCAGATGGGCGGTAAAGTGAAAGCGGATGAGGCGCCCAAGTTCCAGGCGTTCATCTCTGCCTGCGCTCAGAAGATAGTCGATGCCATGAAAGAGCTGCAGCAGTAGCTTGTTCTCCGACTCTGCTCAATTTAGCTAGTGACGAAAGGATAGCGGCAGCGCTGTCCTTTCTTTTTTTCTGAATTAAGTAGGCTTACGGTTTAGCTTCCGCTGAACTATGGCTTTTCGCTTCGAAAATCACGAAACGCCGATTGATGGGGTAAGGCGAATAGCGAGTGAACGGTTGGAGCAGGCGATCGCCGCTGCCGGGCTTAGGCCACGACCAGGCCCGGACGATGTCCATGAGATCAGGAAAGACTTGAAGAGCCTGCGCGCTTTGCTCCAGCTGGCGCGTGGGCATCTGGTTAAGGCCACTCGAGGCCCGGAAAATGTGGTCTTGCGTGACGCTGGCCGAACCCTCTCCGGCAGTCGCGACGCCGCTGCATTACTTGAGGCTCTGGAAAAGCTTTTTGGCACGCGAGAGCGTCCTAAGGGAGAAGCATTGCACCCGATCGGCGGGCAACTCGTTGGCCGGATCAGACAACAACTGCAAACTGAAGCGGCTCATTCACTAACCCAACGGGAGCTAAGAACGGTCACGGAGATGTTGTCGAGTATGCGGACGCGGATTCCCGATTGGGTGTTTGCTACCGGCGTTATCCAGCGCGGGAGCATGCTGCTGGCAGCCGGACTGGAGCACACGTACCGGCGTGGACGCCAACACTACCGCATTGTCGAGACGATCGGCATGGAGAATGCCACCGACGAGCTTTGGCACGAGATCCGCAAGCAGGCTAAAGCGCTTGGGTATCAGCTGAGGTTACTCAGGAAGATTTGGCCGTCCGCGCTCCATGCCTGGATCGATGCGCTGGACGAGCTTTCTGACGGCTTGGGTGATGATCATGACTTTGCTTTGATCCAGCAAAGGATTCTACAGCTGCCGTTTGAGTCGACTGATACCGAAGAACAAGTTAATGGGCGCCAAGCGCTTCTACGAGCGATTGATCGGCGGCGCCACCGGCTTAAGCTGTTCTCCCTTAATCGGGCCCGTATGATCTATGTCGAGAAACCGACCCGATTTGTGGAGCGTCTAAGCGTTTACTGGGAGTTGTGGAGAGACGGGGGGAGGACCGGGGTACCCCGGAAGCGGAGTGGAGACGGACACTCTCCGGGTAAGGCCGGCCACAAACAAAGCCACACTGGGAACGGACCCGCCTTGTCCCGCGCTCGCGGGACTACTGAAGCCGCAGGCCACGAGCAAACACCAAATTAAGGATACCAATTTAACCCTCCGATAGAGACCCGAGTCGGCTTCCGACTATCGGATAGACTTAGCTATCATTGGGCTCCGGTTGCAGAAGGAGAAGGGGACGCTTTCTCCTCTGGTTTCGGCAGCGAAAGAGTCTTAAGCTGATCGCCAAACGAATGGAGTTGCGTTTGTAGAGCGTCAGTCTGCTTCCTAACCTCAGCGTTTAGTTCATCTCTTCTGGGATCCGGAAGGAACAACATCGCTATTCCACCAAGTATCAAGCCCAACAGGAAGGCCACGAGTGTTCTCATGTCTCCTGTGTTCGCAATTGATCACTCGCTCGGCTCTTTTCCCATCTTATTCCTTTACCTTGGTCCAGACAGCGGTCCGGCCAATTAGGGAGATTCCGATGTAGCCCCTCAATTTGACGGTATCGCCGCCGTCGTATTCCAAGAACGACGCGTAAGTGTGTCCCGTCTTCGGGTCATAGACGGTTCCATGATCCCATCGTCCTGGTCCTTCCGGCGTGAAACCTGTCATAAAAACCAGCCCGATTAGCGGCCGGCTTCTTTTTGCTGGATCCGGGTTAGAGATATCAGTTTTTTCAATGCCGTCCGATGTATATTCCTTGTTCAGCGCGGCGATTTTCCCACTCAGTTTTCCGTCCGCTTCAAAGATTTCGACTTGGGCATCTTCGGTCTTCCAAAGCCCGACTGGAGAACTTCCTTGCTCTGCTTTAGCGGCGATCGGTGAGATGGCTGACGAAGCCACGACTAAGGCGAAAAAAGCGAATTTTCGGAAAGTGATGTAAAAGGCAGTCCACCCTCGATCCCGGATTCGATTAAACTCCGTTTGCATAGCTAGCGTCTCCTTGTGTCTCTGCTTACGTCCTCAAGTATGTAAACAGTTCCCCGAATAATTTATTCCCACGGACATTCCGAGATTCAAGTCGGAGAAACGGCACCGACCCGATCTTCAATTCGAATCCGGAGCCATTTCTGCTCTGTAGGGATGAGCTCCTGCTCGTCGGTTTGTTCGATAGCGCGGAGAGATACAAATGAGCGGGCCGCCGTCGCTTCGCTATGGCGCGCCCTAAGTCGCAAGGTGTTTCAAAGTGATAGAGCTAAGCCGCGACGTAGCTTGGCGTAGTCGGGAGCTCATCCCTACCGAAACATTGACGCTCTGTAGCTTCCCAGTTCCAGGGCAGGCTATCCTGCTTTTTGCGAGTGCGCTCGACCGATAAACCGGTCGCTGGACTTGTGTTACAGGCGACCATCTGCTAATAGCACAGCGATCTTAAGATAGGAAAAGATCTATGGAGAACTTCACCCCGCTAGCCGTCGTGAACCTTTCGTTTTCTTTAGGGCCAGTCATGGCCTTGATAGCAGGCATCTTGATTCTAATAATGCCGCGGCTGTTAAACTATATCGTTGCGCTATACCTGATCGTCACCGGCTTGGTTCAGCTTCTGCATGTGCCTTGGTAAGGGCGCAAGCAATCTAGCAAACGCTAAGTTTGATGAATACGGGTTCAACCCAGGCCGCATTGCAAAGCGGCTCCCCTCCAGGCTGGCAACGCGCCGCTCACTATCGCTTGGGCAGTGTTCCTTTTTCGATCAAAAGCTGCAATGCGTTATCAAACCCAGTCCAGGCTGCGGCCGCCAAACCGCCGCCTGTACTGACGCGTCTGACACCAACGTCGGCTAAGCCGGCCACATGCATCTCAGGTCCGAGCAGCAAAGCATTCACGGGTTTTGGCGCTACCGCCGAAACCAGTTCAGCGATAGCCGCAATATCCTTAATACCGGGAGCATACAAACAATCGGCTCCCGCGTCAGCGTACGCGACGACTCGCTCGATGGTGGCGGCAAGATCGGTGCGGCCAATCAGAAATCCTTCTGATCGCGCAACCAAAATAACGTCCTCGCCCGAATTGGTGATAGCCTTTCGCGCAGCTTTGATGCGATCCACCGCCAGGCGCGGTTCGTAGAGGGAACGTCCGGTTCGATCCTCGATCGACAGGCCCGCCACGCCGGCATCCAAGGCAAGAGTCACGTTCGCCGCAACCTCCTCTGGTTCATCGGCGAAACCCGCTTCAAAATCGGCGTTCACCGGTAGATCAGTGGCGGCACAGAGGAAGCGCAAATGTTCCAGCACTTCGTCACGAGATAACTCGCCATCGTTGCGTCCCATAGCCCAGGCAGCTCCGGCGCTAGTCGAAGCCAGAGCCTTGAAGCCCGCCTTCTCCAGGCGCCTGATCCCACCTAGATCCCATGGGTTAGGTAAGACAAAACATCCCTCTCGATGGAGAGCACGAAAAGAAGCCCGTTTAGCGCTCAGGTCCGTAGCCATATCCCCTATTCCTTAGATCCAAGAATGAACTGTTCAATAGGAAAGGCGTTTAAGCCGATACTGAGGCGCAGAGCAAAAGGAATCCGAGAAGAAAGAAAACCGCGGAAGTGATGCGGACTATCCGGAGAGTTTGTTCAACAGAAACCGGAAAAGGGATGCCGCTCCAATCTTGCTCGGGAGGTAGATCCCGGAACGGAATAACCCACCAGATCGCGATCACTAGACACACACCGAGACAAAAGACCGCTCCCCAAGCCGTCGCGTTCGCTACGCCGCCAGTACCAAACCGCAGCGCATAGATGACGGTCGCCAAAAGGTCGCCGCCCAGCAGCAGGACGTAAACGATCGTATCCAGGTTGGAAGGTTCATGCTGGCTAGGCAAATCGGGAGTCGAATGATGGCTGACCAGGTCGTGCCTGACCATCGCGTACTGATAGACCGCGAACACTCCGGAAAGGACTAGAACGAAAAACTTGAGCCAGTCCATAGGAGTTAGCGCTCCCTTGCTGCCTCTTTCGATCGATTCACTGGTCTCAATCCTTTCTGCAACCGAACGCGATAAGGGCTACACATGTAGAATATCTCGGCAAAGGGGGATCATTCTACTGCTTTTTTTTGTCAGAAGCGGGCGCGTTGACAAGACGTATTTATGCCGGGGGCCTGGAGGGGAGCCGCTTGGCGCATGACCAGAACCGCCTCGCGATATTCGTCTCAGCGCTTTATGCGTCAATAAAATGTCGCAACGGGCGGCTCCCGCTAAATTACCCAGGGCGATGCAGGTCTATGCCCCACCCGCTCTAAACGCATCGAAGGTCACGGGTGAATGCATTGCGTTGAGACGTTCGCGGGAGCCGCTTGTTTTCACAAGGTTTCGGCGTGATCAGCGTTGCGACAAAATGTTGCGAGGGTGGCGGGATCCGCGCCAAAGCGGCTCCCCTGGCGCTCGGCGATCGCACACGGTAATGATGCTAGCCATCATAGTCGGCGACATAGCTAAAAAGAAAACCCGCCCAGCCTTAAGGCGGGACGGGTTTTCGAAGTATCTAGCTTGGACTGCTATCTTAGTAGTCCATGCCGCCCATACCGGGCATTCCACCCGGAGCAGCAGCCGGTTTTTCTTTTTCCGGCAATTCTGTTACCAGGGCCTCAGTCATCAACAACAACCCGGAGATAGAAGCCGCATTTTGGAGCGCGGTTCTGGTCACCTTGGTTGGGTCGACAACACCAGCCTTGACCAGGTCGGTGTATTCGTCGGTCGCCACATTGTAACCTTCGTTACCTTTGCGAGACTTCACTTCTTGAACGATCAACGCGCCTTCGCGGCCAGCGTTGTTGGCGAGTTGCCGCAACGGCGATTCAACCGCGCGATGCACAATCTCGAGACCAACTTTTTCATCCCCGGTCAGTTTAACCGACTCCAGAGCCTTCTGGGCCCGGATCAGAGCGACACCGCCGCCGGCAACGATACCTTCCTCAACCGCAGCGCGAGTGGCATGCAACGCATCTTCCACGCGAG
>JAFAHI010000173.1 GCA_019237325.1 Verrucomicrobiota bacterium
CGGAAATCCATGAGGAAACCTTGAAGACCTTTCGGGACGTTGAGAAAACCATGAAAAAGAACCGCGATGCTGTGCGCGAAGAACTAGAGGAAAATCAGGGAAAATAGTCATTCAATGCGTATCTTCCTTACACTCGGTCGCAACAAAAAATCTCACCGCTTCGCAATCGGTTTTACAAGACATCCTCGAGCCCTCGCGCGTTCCCATTTAGGAAAAGCTGCGTTGCCTCGATCGAATCGGGGTGAGATGGTTTGAATTATGAGCCAGGATCAGCTTGATAGAATTTAGGATACCCTTAATGACCTGAGAGGCGACTTAGCGGTTTTGAGCGCATTAACCCCATCAGACCTTATCCAAGAAGCCTCAAACATCGTCGTAAACGAGGCTTACTCGGACAAAGACTTTCAAGATACGTGCCGAAGATTTCTCGGGAGGCACACCAAGAGGGTCAGATCAGGAAATAGGACCGAAATTTAGCCGATTAGTGGGTACTAGCGTCGGCGATTCGGGGTACGGCCGGTTGATTAAAGAACAATCGTCGCCGTGCGTTTCAGGCGGGTAAGTGAACCTGGATTAAAGCAGATCGACCGCCATTGCTGCGTACTCCTTTCTGGCGGTCAGGAGATCAAAATTCTACAGCCCAACAACCACACTCGAGAGCTTTTTGTATGTGCAATGACTGCGGAGGCTGCTGTGGGTAGATTCCGGCGTCGAGATCCTCGATGGGTACATTTCGAAAAGATGTAATGAGGCGAACGAGGAACCAAGGTTGATCAAAAAGTTGACAGAACCGACTGGCTCGAAACGCGTACTCGAATGCGACACCTCTGGGGAAAGCGTTGGTCGAAGAGTCAGTGCTGTACTCAGCCAATTAGGGGTCCGCTCACGAAACGGGAAAATATAATACCAAAACACCTCGAAGAGCTCGGCAGATCTATCGAGGCTAGCTCAAATTCGAACGCATTGTATCGAAAATGACGAAAAGCCGGAGGGGCGCGCGGCGGTCGTGCTCAAAACTCAGCAAGGAACTCGCGTAGGCGACGCCGAAGGCGATATTGTCTGGGCCGGCTGGGCCGGCTGCCACCAGCAAGCCAAGAGCTGCTGAAGGCCGTCACCTTGCTGCGGAAGCTCGATAGCCGGAACATGCCACGCGTCCCAGACGAAGCACCGACCGGCTTTATTCGCCAACCTTAGAAACGCTCCTTAGCGTGCAATTTTTTACGAACCGTCCATGGCCCCCCTATATTGGCTTACCAGAGGCAGAGGCGAAGATTTTCTGAAACAGCTTCGACAAAACGGTTATAGATTTCCAGCGGTCGCTTTCAGTGGATTTGGCTCCGATGATGATATATCAAGAACTCGGGCAGCCGCTTTTATATGCATCTTACGAAACCGGTTCACGCCGAGCAGCTCAAGGCCGCGATCGAAGAGGCGTTGCGCGAGGGAGCCAGTAAGCGATAAGTCGATACCTAGGGCGGGGATATCGCCGCGAATCAGCTTTACTTCACGCGGAAGTTCCGGTTTCTCTTCGTGTACCAGCGCGCGTACTTCCACGTTCCGGCGCAGAAGTTGATTGACTACCTCCGAGCCGACTTGGCCGGTACTTCCAATAACAAGAATTGGCATGGCATATTCTCCTATTCTCTGGGTTGTCACTAGCCGGGCTCAGGCGCTCTCAAGCAATTCCGTGCGGTATTGGGGCGCCAATTCCTTCGTTTTCGCCTGAAGCGTTTGTTGCGCTTCCTCGTCCGGTTTCGGAGGAGGCGTCGTCCGATTGGCGACCTGGGTACCAATCTCCAAGAACAATTGCTCCTGACCGGCGGGTGAACAGACACAAAGCAATCGCGCCGGCTGATCCGAGCCGTTGCGAAACTGATGGGGCGCGTTCGAAGGAATGTTGATGGTATCACCGGCTCGAACGACCAACTTCTTACCGCGAAACGTGGACTCGAGCTCGCCTTCCAAAATGACGAAAGTCTCCTCAAAATCGTGTCGATGCGGAGGCGGCCCACCTCCGGGCGGAATGTGCATATCGATTAGGCAGAAACGTCCATTCGTGTCTTTGCCGGCAAGCACAATCGTGTACGTGTCGCCCACTAGCCCGATATGAGCGAGGCCATTCTGTTTATCCGGTTGGGCCAGAGTCATGTGTCGTTGAAGATCGTCGGGAGGAATCCCCACGCTCGGTTTTTCAGCAATGCCGCTGCTACTCATTGTTGTTCTCCTTTAAATGTGAGCTGTTGATTTTAACTTTTGTTCTTGGCCAAGAGCATCCAGGAGAGAGCGCACGACTTCCTCGGGAGCTTCTTCCGGCAGGAAGTGACCACTCGAATCGATCACTCCGCCTGCAACGTTTTCGGCTACCAGCCTTCGAAACTCTTCCGCAAGAGCTTTCCCGTCGTAGCCGTCGGTGCCTAGCGGCTTGGCCGAGTCGCCAAACCCCCGCATATCGGGAGCCAGCACAGAGCAACCCGCTCCCGCTAAGAGCGGCATCACTTTGTGCCAAGAAAAGCTGTTGCCGAGGAAGCCATGCCACAAGAGCACGGGAGGACCCTCGGTGCGACCTCCGATCCAGTAGGAGATGCGGGTGTCAGCTACTTCCGCCAGCGTGTGTCGAAAGCCGGGAATTTCCGACGGCTCTTTCTGCATCCTTAAGCTCCTTATGCGTTCGAAGTCTTTATCGCGATGGCGTCTGCTAACTCGGAAATAAAACCCTTCAGCGTTCTCGGCTCATCACCGAGAATGGTACGCAGAATGAGTGGGTTTCCTCTCAGGCTGTGGTGGTCGTACCACTCGAACATGGGTTTCATGGCGGCTGCTTGTCCTTCGTTTCCCAAAACCTTCGGATCGAGCTTCTCGGCCTTGATTGGCCGTCCCAGTAGGTCACTTATGATCGCGGCCACCTCTTTGCGATTCAGATAGCCCTCCGAACACAGCTCGAACGTGCCATAAACCAGCTCGTCTTCGGTCAGGGCGAGAGCCGCTACTTTCGCGACGTCTCGATAGTCGACGCGCGAGAATTTTGTTTCTGTCGACCAGGGCTCAGCAAAGACTCCGCTTTCGACCACGCGCGGCCATGAACTTGCCAGGTTTTGAAAGAATACTGCCGGATGCAAAAAGGTGAATTCCATGTTCGAAGAGAGAACGGCCTCCTCGACGGGCTGCTTGGCCTGATTATCAGGCTTCCGCAACAGACCTCGAATGTGTGCTCCGCGTTTCGCGAGCTCAGGAATCACCAGTCCTGCAGACTTCCCGTCGGCGCAAAACGCGAAAATACGATGGAGTTTGCTTTGCAGTTTCTCGTTCATTGCTTCAGTCAGTGTTTGGTCTTGCCGCCGTCCACGTTCAGAATCTGACCGCTGATGAAATCAGCATCGGGAGAAGCCAGAAAGAAGACTGGCCCGACCAAGTCCTCCGGCTGTTCATCGCGATCGCGAAAATAAAGTCTTGATTAGAGAGAAAGCGCCGGACCAGGAAAGAACCGATTCCATCGGCAGCTCCAGTAATAACAATGTTTCGTTCTTGTCGCAAAATAGTCTCCGACTCCGAAAAGATGCTGTATAAAAGCGACCTCAGCTTTCGCCACCAATGAAAATTTCGGCACGAGCCTTCCTTTTGCGTTCGGTAAAAGTCCAAAGAGCGGATCTATCGTTCTCCTAAGACCGAGGTCAGCCTCGCTACTTTATTAGGCTTAGGCTCTCGACGCCCGCGCGAAGTCGGTTCGCGCGAAACACTGGAATCGGATCGATCAGGCAACCTTTTGCCAAACATCGACACTCGGACAGCTGGTTTTTTATGCGGTACGATCTTACGAAACCGGTGCAACCGAATCAGCGTTAGGAACGCGATTGAAGCTGGCGTTCCAAGCAGGAAACAGTCGCAAGTAAAACCGATTTCCTCTGTACTTTCGAATAGTACTGCGAAGTCGTGTCCAACGAAATCTTTCCCGTCCGGGCTACCTCTTTTGGAAACGTCTCACCGTGCAATGTCCAAACCGATGAATTTAGCCTTTAAATGGAAACACCAGGATGGATCGGTAGTGGAATACAGCGCCGATGGATGGAGTTCTGACGATCCCGAAAAAGCTGCTTGGTTGACCACGACGAGTAAGCTTTCCAGTTCCGGCGTCGGGATTCCGAGCGACCTTCGCCATTGGTTGCAGAGCCACTGCGAACTGGTTGAATTCCGAGGGCCGTCTGGACTGACCCCTGATTAACCTGGTCGAATCCTGTCTTTTGATTATGAGCTACAAGTCTTCTGAGTTCATCTAGGCTTGGAAATTGCTGTATCGCAACTCTTGTCAGTACGGGTC
>JAFAHI010000183.1 GCA_019237325.1 Verrucomicrobiota bacterium
GATCGAGACCCAGATACCTGAAGTCGCGAAGCCGCCGACCCCGCTCTGGTTCAAGGAAGCCATTATTTATCAATTGCACATCAAGACCTTTTGCGATGCGAATAATGATGGCGTCGGAGATTTTCAGGGACTGCTAAGCAAACTGGATTACCTCAAAAACCTTGGTATCACCGCTATCTGGCTCTTGCCATTCTACCCTTCGCCGCTCAAGGACGATGGGTACGATATCGCCGATTATTTCACGGTAAATCCGGCCTACGGGACGCTGGATGACTTTAAAAAATTTCTGGATGCCGCCCACGAGAATGGTTTGCGCGTGATCACTGAACTGGTATTGAACCACACCAGCGATCAGCATATTTGGTTCCAAAAATCTCGGCGCGCAGGGCCTGGAGAGGCGTGGCGTGATTTTTATGTATGGTCTGATGATCCCAACAAGTATAAGGAAGCGCGGATCATTTTTAAGGACTACGAGGTTAGCAACTGGACGTACGATCCGATTGCCAAGTCCTATTTCTGGCACCGGTTCTTTTCCCATCAACCCGATCTGAATTACGACAATCCAGAGGTTAAAGCCGCGTCATTTGAGATTCTCGATTACTGGCTCGACCTTGGGATCGACGGGCTCCGGCTGGACGCTATCCCCTACCTGATTGAAAGGGAGGGAACCAGCTGCGAAAACCTCCCGGAGACCCATCGAATCCTGCAGGATTTACGGGGGCGCATCGACGCGAAATACAGCGACCGGATGCTTTTGGCCGAGGCGAATCAATGGCCCGAGGACGCCGTCGCCTATTTCGGCAAAGGAAATGAATGCCATATGGCATTCCATTTTCCCCTGATGCCGCGGATGTTCATGGCCTTGCATATGGAGGACCGCTACCCCATTGTCGACATACTCGAGCAAACCCCGGCCATTCCAGAAAACTGTCAATGGGCTATCTTCTTGCGCAATCATGACGAGCTCACTCTCGAGATGGTCACCGAGGAAGAGCGAGACTACATGTACCGCGTCTACGCACGAGATTCCCGTGCGCGGATCAATCTCGGCATTCGCAGGCGACTAGCACCTCTATTAGGGAACAATCGCAGGAAGTTAGAGTTAATTCATTCTTTGTTGTTCGCCTTGCCCGGGAGCCCAATTCTTTACTACGGAGACGAAATTGGGATGGGAGATAACATCTATCTTGGCGACCGCAACGGTGTCCGCACTCCCATGCAATGGAGCGCAGATAAAAACGCAGGGTTCTCTCGCGCTAACCCACACTCCCTCTTTTTACCGGTCAATATTGATCCTGAGTTCCACTATGAAGCGATTAATGTGGAGGTCCAGGAGACGAATTTGTCCTCATTTCTCTGGTGGATGCGCCGGGTGATCGCGATTCGTAAGCGTTTCCCGGCGTTCGGCCACGGCGATTTTCAGATGCTAACTCCGTCCAATAACAAGGTGCTCGCATTCACGCGCACATACGATAAGCAAACCATTATGGTCGTGGTTAACCTGTCAAGGTTCTCGCAGGCGGTCGATTTAGACGTCCAAAATTGGATAGGTTGGGTGCCGGAGGACACGTTTGGTCACAGCCGATTTCCTGTTATACGAGACGGCAAGTATCCCATTACCCTTGGGCCACATACCTCATATTGGCTCCTCTTAACGCCTCCGGAAGGAACCCATGGCGCCGTCGGTGAGAGAGCCATACCCATCACAAATTTCAATGGCGACCCGGCCTGGTGGTTTACCACGATCGGATCCCGCTTTATCGACCGGGAGCTGGCAGATTACATCAAAAGGTGCCGCTGGTTCCGGAGCAAAGCGCGGACGATTTTGAACGTAAGTCTGCTGGATCTCGTCGATTTCCTGGGCGACGGACTCGGACAGCTCCTCTTGATTGCTTTTAATTTTGTTGAAGGTCCGCGAGATCTCTATGTCTTGCCGACCCGGGTGATTTCTGGGGAGGAAGCTCGCAAGATTGAAGTTGAATATCCCGCGACGGTCATCGCTCGCGT
>JAFAHI010000319.1 GCA_019237325.1 Verrucomicrobiota bacterium
GAGCGGTTATTTAGCAGGCGGCTCCCGCGAACGTCCGAGGGTGTCAATTGTGTTTTGGTGTCGCTAGTCGGATTCAACCCAAGCCGTTAGCAACACCAGCAGACGTTTCCGGGAGCCGCCTGCTTGTCACACCGTTCGGCCGGATGAGCGCTGGGTTTCGACAACACGCGGTCAACTTACCACAGGCGAAAGGCTCCCCTCCAGACGTGGCGACCCCTATGGCCTCGCAAGCGAGGCAGCGCTCCACGAGGATTCGCCCATTCGCCGTTTCGCCCTTTCGCCTAACCCGGCCAGCTATTAAACTAACCTTCTGTGCGTAAGAGAATCACCCCGACAATTATCCCGGCGTCGCTGCTGGTTGAAGCCTATCGCAACGGGATCTTTCCCATGGCGCTTGAGGGTGGGGAAATTGCGTGGTTCTCGCCCGACCCAAGAGGGATCATCCCGCTTGATACTTTTCATGTTCCGCACGGCCTCCGTCGGGTCGCTAAGAAAGGGGTTTTTGAAGTGAAGTTCGATACCGCCTTTGAAGAGGTCCTGCGTGCTTGCGCGGAGCGCGCGGAGACCTGGATCAGTGAGCAGATTGTTCAGAGCTATTTGAACTTGTACGCTCTTGGCTTTGCCCATTCAGTTGAAGCCTGGAAGGATCAGCAGTTAGCCGGTGGTCTCTACGGGGTGAGTATTCAGGGCGCCTTCTTTGGTGAATCAATGTTTCATCGGGAAACTGACGCCTCCAAGATCGCGCTCATGGCGCTGGTCGACCGGTTACGGAGTCGCGGTTTTACTCTGTTGGATACGCAATACATCACGCCACATCTGCGCACGTTTGGCGCGATCGAAATCTCAAAGCGACAATACCTCCGGATGTTACATCAAGCTCTTTCCCTGCATTGCCGGTTCGACTAGCGTGCATGCCTCGCAAATCGTCGACGATTTGCGAGGCATGCACGCTATTGTTTCGATACAGAACCTTACTGTTTACCGCGGCAAAACGAAGATCCTCCAAAATGTCAATTGGGAGATCGAATCGCGAGATAACTGGGTGCTTCTCGGGGCTAACGGTTCTGGGAAAACAACTTTGCTTAGTTGTATTACCGGTTATGTCACACCCTCAAGCGGTCGTATCCGCGTTCTTGATCAGGAATACGGAAAGACGGATTGGCGGGAACTGAGAAAGCAAGTCGGGTTGGTCAGTTCCAGTGTCAGACAAATGATCTCTGACGAGCAACTTGGCCTCGACATCGTCGTGAGCGGCCAACAAGCGGTGATCAATAGCTGGAAGCCGCCTCGGGGATTAGAGCGTAAACGCGCTTTTCGGCTTCTCGAACAGGTAGAATGCCAAAAACTTGCAGATCGGCCTTGGGCCTATTTCTCACAAGGCGAACGGCAGCGAGTCCTGATTGGGCGCGCCTTAATGGCCAATCACAAAATCTTGATCCTGGATGAACCCTGCGCCGGCTTGGATCCTGTGGCGCGGGAAC
This sequence comes from Verrucomicrobiota bacterium, assembly GCA_019237325.1. Classification (GTDB taxonomy): domain Bacteria; phylum Verrucomicrobiota; class Verrucomicrobiia; order Chthoniobacterales; family JAFAMB01; genus JAFAVN01. The sequence goes on from JAFAHI010000319.1 coordinate 1,482, forward strand.
GGTTCTTGGAGTTCTTACAGCGCCTCGCGACCCAATCCACCGATTACAGCCCAAACCTGGTGTTAGTAACACATCACGTGGAGGAGATCTTACCGTGCTTTTCTCGCGCGCTCGTCTTAAAAGGAGGGAAGGTCTTGATTGAAGGTCCGGTCCGCAAGGCTGTTTCGGCGAAGAACCTCTCAGAAGCCTTCGGAGCCGAGTTATCGATCCGGCTCATCGGCGGCCGATTCCAATCCCGTTTACGGCCGGCGTAGCTGCGAATCGGCGAATGGGCGAAACGGCGAAGTGGTCGACGCGGCGTGCATTGTATATATCGCGCGCGGAATAGCCTAGCAGAGAAACCTAACCTTGGGCGCGCCGAGTTTTTCGCCCTACCGTTTCCGGTTCCCCGCTGTCTCACCGTCTCGCCCACACGCCGATACGCCGAACGCCGAACGCCGAACGCCAAACGCCAAACGCCAAACGCGCGTAGCGGTATGAAACTAGCTATCAAAACCTTGAAGTGCGATTCAAGTGCCGGCTGCACCGGGTTCGGTTTCGTCGCGAAAAGGAGTGCTTCTGGAAGAGCGAAACTCGAATAGGAGATGAGAGCGACCATGGAGGGTCGATCCTTTTCGTTCAATTTGCACGGTCCGCCTCGCAAAATGCAAGACCCTGATCCCGGTTCTGTAATCTGCAATCATCTATCACCTATCATTAATCAATTTTTAGCGCGATCTTGATTTCCCCCTATGAACCACCGCCGGGCAAACGGTGCATCCGTTTTTGTCTCATTACTTTTGTCGATTACCGCCATCGTCCTTAGCGGTTGCGATCAGCAGTCGACCAGTGGGCAAAGCAAGGCTGCACCCAAAAACGTTCTGGTGACCAAGGTCCGCGCCGCCGATGTGCCGGTCCAAATTCATGAATTTGGGCGAGTCGTTTCGCCTGAATCAGTAAATATCCAGCCTCAAGTTAGCGGCAGAGTCATGGAGGTTCATTTTGTTGAGGGTCAGGATGTGAAAAAAGGCGACCTGCTTTTTGTGATTGATCCCCGTCCGTTTCAAGCACAGCTCGAGCAATCGCAAGCCCAACTGGTGTCTGATTCCGCTCAACTTCAGTTGAACCAGCGAAACCTGGAACGCGACGAAAAAATAGGGCCGCAGCATTTCGTGTCTGAACAGCAGATCGACACGGACAAAGCGAATGTTGACAATTACAAAGGCGCGGTCGGCCGGGACCAGGCTTCAATTGACCTAGCGAAACTCAATCTTGAGTACTGTTACGTGCGTTCCCCGGGCAATGGCCGCACCGGGCGCCGATTGGTTGATCCCGGCAACTACGTCTCCACGGGTGGAGCAACCTTAGTCAATATCCAGCTTCAAGATCCGGTCTACGTCGATTTTACCATCTCGGAGAATGACTTGGCACGTCTTCGGGACAATGTGAGCCGGGGAAATCCGCTAAAGGTGGAGGCTATTGCCCCTTCCCGGCCGGAGATCGCGAAGGCTGGCAAGCTGAACTTCTTCGATAATAGCGTCTCGCCGCAGGCGGGCACAGTGCTGCTTCGGGCGACGGTTCCTAATGAGGATCGTTATCTCTGGCCGGGCCAGTACGTCAACGTGACGCTGACGTTACAGGTCCTCAAGGATGCTCTGGTTGTCCCAAATCAAACGGTACAACTTGGGAGCAAAGGACCCTATCTGTTCGTGGTAAAGCCGGATAACACGGTCGAACAGCGATCGGTTCCTCAAGGGGTAAGATACCAGGATCTAGTGGTAGTCCCCGAAGGAGTACAGGCGGGTGAAACCGTCGTGGTCGAAGGCCAGATCACATTGGCGAATGGCGCTAAGGTGAATCCGAAAGAGTATCCGTCAGCCACTCCCGCGCCGACCGCCGGAGGTTTGACCCGAAAGGAAACGGAATCGAAGCAACCGGCTGGAGGCCAGCAGGAAAGTTCGATTGTTAAACCGACGCCTGCATTATGAACTTTTCTGCGCCTTTCATTCGGCGTCCGATAATGACGCTGTTGTTAACCATCAGCATCATCGCTTTTGGGATCCAGGTCTTTCGGCAGCTGCCGGTCAACGATCTGCCGGCCGTCGATTACCCGGTGATTCAGGTTAGCGTGACCTATCCAGGTGCGAGCCCGGAAACAATGGCGAACGCGTGTGCAACCCCCCTCGAAAAACAATTCCTGCAAATCCCGGGGTTAGATTTAGTGACGTCTACCAATCAGACCGGCACCTCGACATTGGTGTTACAGTTCTCGCTGGACAAAAGCCTAGGCGATGCCGCCACAGACGTCCAAGCTGCTATATCTCGCGCCCAAGGCTTCTTGCCGACAGACCTGCCGCAGCCGCCGTCTTTCACCAAGACCAACCCGAACGATCAACCAATCTTCTACATCGCTTTGGTCAGTGATACGATGCGCGAAGGTGACCTGTTCGATTATGGTAATACGAATCTTGGTCAGCAGATCGCGATCATCAACGGAGTTAGTCAGGTTCAAGTTTATGGCGCCAGGACTGCGATCCGAGTTAAGGTCCAGGTAAATAAACTTTCTTCGCTCGGGCTCACTATGACCGACGTGACCAACGCGGTCGCCCAAAGCACGGCTTATCTCGGTGCTGGACAGTTCGATGGAAAAGATCGCACCTATCTTTTATTTCCGAACGGGCAACGCACGACTCCTCAGCAATACGAAAACGTAATTATCGCTCAGCCGAACGGTCAGCCCGTCTACCTGAAGGATGTCGCGAAGGTCGTTAAAACCGTAGAAGATGAGCGGATCAGTCGAAATTTCTGGGCCCGAAACTACGGGGAGGCGCCGGCAGAAGTGGTTCTAGCGATTAGCCGTCAGGCAGGTGCAAACGCGGTTGAAGTCGCTAACAGAATAAAAGATTTGCTGCCCACCTTCCGAGCCCAGTTACCTGGGGCTGTTCAGATGATCCCGCTCTATGATCGTTCAAAGACCATTATTGCGAATGCGGACGAAGTCGAGCATACCCTCTTAATTGCGTTCTTCTTAGTGGTGGTCGTTATCTTTGCGTTTCTCGGTCGGGCCACGGACACATTTATTCCCATCGTCGCCTTACCGCTTTCGATGCTGGTCACGTTCCTGGTAATGGGAGCGTTGAATTTCAGCATCAATAACTTAACTTTGATGGCACTGACCTTGGCCATTGGCTTCTTGGTCGATGACGCCATTGTGTTTCTGGAGAACACCGTGCGTCTCATGGAAGCGGGCCAGAACCCGATGCAGGCGGCGCTGAATAGCGCGCGGCAGATCACTTTTACTATCGTGGCCATGACGGTTTCGCTGGCGGTTGTCTTTCTGCCTTTAGTCATGGTGACGGGGATAATTGGCCGGATTTTCCGTGAGTTCTCAGTCACTATCATTGTGGCTATTTTCGCTTCTGGGCTCGTGTCGATCACCTTGACACCGATGATGTGCTCGCGGGTGCTCGGTCCGCGCAGCCACGATGAAAGAACCTGGATGGAACGGACCGTTGGGCATGTGTTCAAGCGGATAACGGCCGTTTACGGGCGTAGCCTCTATTTCTTTCTGCGCCATCGTTGGATCTCTGCCTTAACCTGGGGTGCGTCTCTAGCGCTGACGGTTTGGGTCTTCGGGTTGCTTCCCAAGACGTTTATTCCGGCCGGGGACAGCTCATTTATCCGTGGAATTCTCATCTGTCAGGAAGGCATTTCTCCTGATAGAATTAAGCAGCTGCAAAAGCAGGTCGATCTCGTGCTTCGGCAGAACCCGGCGGTTGATGAGTCTTTCACTTTAGCCGGCTTTTCCCAAGGCCTTCCTTCTAATCAAATGCTGGCTTTAGCCTTTCTTAAACAGCCGAGCCAGCGCCCGCCGATTACGAAAGTTGTGAGCGAGCTGGCTCAAGAGATCGCCCAGATTCCCGGGATTATTCCGCTGCTGCGGCCCGATCCGGTTTTGCAGATTAGCACCGGCGCCACCAAGAATAACCAAGGTCAATACGCTTTTGCGATCTCCGGAGTTGATGCCGGTCAAGTCTATCAGGCGGCCCTCCAGATGATGGCCAAGTGCCGCCAATATCCTGGGTTCGCTACGGTTTCTTCGGATTACTTTGCGAATACGCCAGTACTGGGAGTCGGGTTGAATGAGCTCCAGTTGCAGTCATATGGACTGAACAACCTAAACATTGAGCAGCTGCTGAGGAACGCCTATTCGCAGAATTATACCTATCTTATCAAGACTGCGGTCGATCAGTACAAAGTCATCGTTGAGGCCGAGGACCAGCAGCGGAGCGAGCCCAGTGACATCAATCGTCTGTATTTCAAACCCTCCGGAACCGGGCAGATTATCCCGAATCAGACGGTGACGAGCCCGCAACCGTCAGTCGGCCGATTGGCAGTGAACCATATCAATCAGTTCCCTTCGGTCACCTTGTACTTCAATCTAAAGCCGGGCGCAGCAACTGGTGATGCTACTGAATTTATCCAACGAACCGCCGCCGAAGTGCTGCCGCCGACGATTCGTGGCCGGCTCCAAGGCGAGGCGCAGACCTTCAGCGAGACCTTTTCACAGCTAGGGGTCTTATTGTTTGTCGCCGTGTTTATCATGTATGTCATCCTGGGAATCCTTTATGAGAGCTGGTTTCATCCGATTACGGTGTTGTCCTCTCTGCCGGTGGCCGCAGTCGGCGGTCTCTTCACGTTGCTTATCTTTCACTCCGAGCTCTCGCTGTATTCCTATATCGGCATGTTCATGTTGATCGGTATTGTGAAAAAGAACGGCATCATGATGGTCGACTTTGCGGTTGAGCAACTCAGGGCCGGTAAAACCCCAGTCGAGGCGGTTCATGAGGCCAGCGTCGAGCGATTTCGTCCTATCATTATGACCACCCTGGCTGCCTTAATGGGGGCGATCCCAATCGCGATTGGTTTCGGCGCAGATGCTGAGTCTCGGCGGCCGCTTGGTCTTATCTTGGTTGGCGGCCTCATCGTGTCCCAATTAATTACCCTCTATGTTACCCCTGCCCTGTATCTGTACCTCGAAGCGATTCAGGAGTGGACTTCCAAGCTCTACGCAAAAATTCGTCCAAGACATGAGGCGGAACCGCATCGGGTTCACGGGTAGCAGTTTACAGTTGGCGGTTAGCGGTTCACCTCCTGCAACATATAAGTCCCATGAGTCCTATAGGTCCCATCCGAGTGCAAGCACCGCCGCTTGCGCTGTCCCGTGGAAGAGGCCGAGCGTCCCCTAAACGATCCGGTCGACGGCAATGATTCCCGGGATCAATTGAAAATGGGAATCGAGCGTCAAAATCACGGCGCCGATTCTCCGGGCGCTTTCCGCGATTAACGCGTCGATCACCGGTACGACGATGCCCTTTCGATCAAGCTGCCACAGGAGATCTTCCGTGGATTCCCATAAACGATTGTCGGTCGGAACGTAAAGCATCGTTGCCCAAATTTGCCGCAATTGGCAAGCGCTGGCTCAGCTGTTCAGCGCGTGTTTGGTCTCTCCGATCCCGCGTTGTATCGTTGCTTTATGAGACCATTCGCAGAACAGACGGTTCTTATTACAGGCGCTACGAGTGGATTGGGACTAGCTCTGGCAGAGGCTTTGGCGGAAAGAGGGGCAACGGTGCTCCTTCATGGACGAGATGAGAAACGCGGAAGAGCGGTCCTTGATGAAATCAGACGGGAAAGTGAGAACGGAAAATTGCAATTCTACTGTGCGGATCTCGCCTCGTTGCAGCAGACTGCCGAGCTCGCTCGGCGGGTAGCTGCTGAACAACAACATCTGGATGTCCTCGTCAACAATGCCGCCGTTGGCTTTGGCAAAGACTCTTCCAAAAGAGAGATGAGCCAGGATGGCTACGAACTCCGTTTTGCGGTCAATTATTTGGCCTCGCACGTCTTAGTTCAAGGATTACTCCCCAAGCTCAAAGCTTCTGCACCCGCCCGGATTGTGAACGTCGCGTCCGTGGGGCAAGCGCCTTTGAATTTCGACGATATTATGTCGGAACACGGTTACTCGGGAGTTACCGCCTATCGGCAGAGCAAGTTGGCGATGGTTGCTTGGACATTTGATCTGGCTGCTCAATTAGCGAATACCGGTGTGACCGTCAATGCACTTCACCCGGCGTCCTTGATGCCGACGAAGCTGGTGTTAGAAGCCGGCTGGAGCGTGATGAGCACCGTGGAGGAGGGATTGGAGGCAACGATGCGGCTAGTGGTGGACCCGGCTTTAGATGGTGTTACCGGCAAATACTTTGATGGACTCCGAGAAGCGAAAGCGAATGCGCAAGCGTATGACTTAGAAGTCAGAAGTCAGCTAGCCGAGCTTACTGAGAGTCTGATCGCCTCGGCGGTCAGCCGCTCTTCTTGACATCGTAACGAACCAGACCAGACTTAGTCCGTTGAAGACTGTAAACGTTCAATACGCTAAAACACAACTCTCACGCCTACTTGAAGAGGCTGCAGCCGGCGAGACAATCGTTATCGGTAAAGCCGGGAAACCGATGGCGATGCTGGTCGCCTGGCGGCCGGAACTGAAAAAACGGCAACTGGGAGCCTGGCGCGACAAGGTTTGGATGGCTGACGACTTCGACGCTCCGTTGCTCGAAATTGAAAAGCTTTTTTTCGCGGAGAACACCCCAAAAAAGCGGGTCCGTAGGCCGAAAACCAAATGAATCTGTCGTTGGACACTCATGCCCTTCTTTGGAGTCTGTCTTCGCCGCGGCGCTTGTCGAAAGTAGCCCGTGATGCAATCGAAGATCCTAGCAACATAGTGTTCGTCAGTGCTGCGGTGGCCTGGGAAATCGAGATAAAATCCGCGATCGGAAAGCTCCGTGCACCTTCCGACCTCGCTACTCAGCTGTCGGCTGCCAATTTTCAAGAACTGCCGATCACGATTGCGCACGCCCTAGCGCTTGGGCAATTGCCAAATTTGCATCGAGATCCCTTCGATCAAATTATGTTAGCCCAGGCGAGAGCGGCTGGCCTGACCTTTGTGACAGCCGACCCGGCGATTTTACAATATCCGGGAACATTTTTGCGGGCTAATTAGATTAGATGCGCAACATGGAATACCGGATCAGCGCGGACCCCACCAAGCTTGACCTTGACCTCATACACAAATTCCTTTCGGAACACAGCTATTGGGCGTGCGGCATTCCGCGAGACGTAGTCGCGCGT
>JAFAHI010000375.1 GCA_019237325.1 Verrucomicrobiota bacterium
ATTAACCGAATATCTCGGTAGTTTGGTTCTAACCGCGCGCTCCGGTCTGCGATCTCCTGAATTATCGCGAGACTTCCTCGCCGCCGACGCAGCCGAGTTAGACACGAAAAGTGGCCGGCAATGGCGCTCCTTGCAGGATACCGCGGACGATGCGTCGCACCTTTATTCTGCTGCCGATGAGTGGGAAGACCGGCGCCGCGCCGTTGACTTCTATCCGGAGGGAGTACTGCTGTGGCTGGGAGCGGATACGATCATTCGCCAACAAACCAACGGCCAACGTTCCATCGACGATTTTTGCCACGCTTTCCACGGCGGACAGAGCGGTCCTCCCATGGTGAAAACGTACACGTTTGATGAGGTGATTCAGACGCTTAATTCAGTAGCTCCTTATGATTGGCGTAAGTTTTGGCTCACTCGCTTGCATTCTACTTCCGCACACGCGCCGGTGAATGGAATCGAAGCCGCCGGATGGAAACTGGTCTATTCGGATAAACGAAACCTTCCTCTGGATCTCGGCGCGAAAGAAAAGAAACGCTGCAACGAACGCTTTTCGATCGGCCTGCTCTTCGATGAAGACGGCACCATCGTCGATGTCGTTGCCAATAGCCCGGCCGATGTCGCTAAGTTAGCGCCGGGCATGAAGATCGTAGCGGTAAATTCACGTGCTTATTCTGTGGAGCGTCTGCGCGAAGCAATCAAAGAAACGGCTCGCCCAGAGGCGGCTCCGATCGAGTTGATCGTGACCAACTCGGATTATTACGAGACCGTGCGCATCGATTACCACGGCGGCTTGCGCTATCCGCATCTGGAGCGAATCGAGGCTCAACCCGATCTGCTCGGGTCTATTCTAGCGCCACACGCACGTTGAGGACGGAAGGAGCCAGAATCCAGAAGGTCAGGGGTTGGCGCCGCGATACAGGCAAGGCGAGTCACATGCCTGTGATGAGGTGAAAAGTGAAAGTTCGGTTGCTACCGCACGTCACCTTTCACCTTTCACTTTTCACATTTGTCCCGGCTCCTGGATCCTGGCTCCTGACTCCTGTTCTCTTGCGCCATTGAGGCGCAAGACTGTCGAGGCCACAACAAAAAGCCCACCGGCCAATGACATAAGGGCGATCGGAAGAGTTGTCCGGCTCGAAATGAACCCCACCAGAGGGGGACCGATCAAAAATCCGAGGTACCCGGTAGCAAAAACCGATGACGTCGCTTGCTCGATCTGGCCTCCCGCGTGTTTGGCAGCCAACGAGAAAAGCAAAGGCACCAGGTTGGCGATTCCGAAACCGGCTAGACCAAAGGCGCCGATGCTGATCCACGAAGTCGGAGCAAACGCCGCTATGCCCAAACAGATCGCCGAGATCACGGCACTCCCGACAATCACCATTTTGCGTCCAAGCCTCCTCGCTAGAGGGTCGCCGGCGAACCGGCCGATGGTCATGAACAGCGCGAATGCATTGTAGCCAAATACGGTCATGTATTCGCTTACGTGATAAGTCATGCGGAGATGAACACCGGCCCAGTCCGCCACCGCTCCTTCGGTCATCATCACGAGCAGGCATAGCAAGCCGAAAACAGCCAGGATCCCTCTCGGGAAACTCAAAACCGAGACACTGTTCGTCCCAAGCTCACTTCGGAGTAATCCGGGACGGGCAAACAAGGTGAGAGAGAGTCCGGCTAGAGCAATCAGAGGCAAATGCGCCCAAGTCCAAGCCGGAGCCGCTAGAAACAGACTGCCGCACAACGAGCCACACCAGCAGCTTAAGCTCCAAAATGCGTGAAACGACGACATCACCGGCTTCCCGACCAAGCCCTCATAGGATGCGGCCTGACTATTCATCGCAATGTCCATTAATCCGTTACACGCGCCGAGAAGCAGTAGTGAAACCGACAAGGACCAAAAGCTGGTGGCAATCCCAGGCCCGATCAGAGAAACCGGGAAAAAGATTCCAGATAAGATTGCAATCTTACGTGAGCCAAACCTAGACATCAGCCAGCCGCTGATCGACATGGTGCTCAGGGCCCCCATCCCCGCGCATAGCAGCGCCAAACCCAACATCTGATCGTTGAGCTCCAAACGTTCTTTCAAGAGCGGGATGTGGGATATCCAACTCGACATACCAAACCCATTCGCCACAAAGAGCGCAGCCGCCGCAAGACGAAGAGAACGATGCTTATCCAAGTTAGAAAAAGTCCGTTTCTAGGTTAATAAGTCGGTTTTTTAGCCCGATCGCCCCCGCTCATCGGACCACCCTTCGCAGTCACCGATTCGCGAAAGAGTCATCCGCTGATCGGCGCACGCTTCACATTTGCTATCTGCTATTTGCTATTCGGCCCGGCCGTGTACCGGATCGCTGCTCAGGCTACGCAAACACCATCGATTCGCAGCTGTTCAATTTCATTCGGGTCTGTTTCAGGCTCGACGAAGGCGTTTGTGAGGATCCGAGAGGGACCGACCACAAAAGGCGCCATTTTTCCGAACTTCTCCGCCGAGATGATCGCTGCAACCGTACCTGCGCAGCGAATCAAGGCCTGTTTTAGCTCCAGCTCTTCAACCGAAAACGTTGAAACGCCGACGTGTCGATGAACCGCACACACTCCCAAGTAACAAATATCAGCCCGAAAATCGTTGATCTCCTTAACGGCGCGAGCGCCGGTGGTCACGAGTTCCCGTCCCAGGATTTTGCCACCTAGAACAATCACTTCCACCAGTGGCAGCTCGGAGAGCGCTGTCGCCACCGGTAGGCTTGGCGTGACCGCTGTGAATGGCAGCTCGCGCGGAATCCAGCGAACGAGCTCATGGTTTGTGCTACCGCCATCAAAAACCACAACATTCTTCGGCTGAATCAGCGCCGCGGCCTTTTCTGCTAACTCGGGTTTGATGGTCGAGGCCTGGGCGGAACGCTCCGCTACTGGCCGCGGAAACGGAGCGGCCGGCAAGGCCCCGCCATGTACGCGCCGGGCTAACCCCTCCGCAACTAACTGATTTAAGTCCCTACGGATCGTATCGACAGAAACTCGCAAGGAATTTGCCAGATCCGCCGCAATCACTTTGCCGTGGCTGCTCAAGGCCTGCAGGATAAGCTCCCTACGCTCCACCGGGAATAATTCTAAGTCAGGAGATGCAATGTTTTGCACGATTGAGCACGATAGTACTGTTTAGTGCATGGATCGTCAAGCTGTTTCCGGAAATAGACTGGATTAGCGGCAACATGCGCGGTTATGCGGTATACCGACGTAAGAGACTCGCTTTCAGAGACATACTCAGAGCACTAGTGGACGAAGTGGACGTTAGTGGACAGAGTGGACTCAGTGGACGCGACAGGGTTGCTGACGTCAGCTTAGATCGAGGCACTGCCTCCTCTCATTCCACTGCGTCTACTCCGTCCAGTTAGTCCACTCCTTGCACCGCCTTACCGCAGCACCAGCTCCGCGATTTGCAACGCATTAAGGGCAGCTCCTTTCAGAAGCTGGTCGCCGCAGCTCCAGAACGCCAAACCATTCTCCAAAGCCCAGTCGATCCGCAGGCGCCCCACGGCGCACTCCTTTTTGCCAGAAGAGGTGATCGGCATGGGGTATTCCGACTTGCCGGGGTCATCGACCAGTTCAATTCCTGGCGCCTTGGCCAGTACGTCGCGTGCGTGGTCGACAGAGACCGGTTCGGCAAACTCCGCCGTTAGCGCGACGGAATGCGAGCGATAGACCGGCACCCGGACACAGGTGATCGATGCTCGGAACGTGGGATGATGCATTATCTTGCGGCTCTCGTTCCGAAATTTTTCCTCCTCCTTGGTGTACCCGGACTCGAGAAAGATGTCGACCTGAGGCAAAACATTGAAAGCGATCGGGTGCGGAAACACGCTTTGCTTCACCGGTTGACCAGCCAAACGAGCTTCAGTCTGGCTAGTCAGCTCCGCAATCGCCTTGGCGCCCGCGCCAGAGACAGCTTGATAACTTGCTGCGATCACCCGATTGACGTGAAAGGCCTTGTGGAGAGGATAAAGCGCCATTAAAGCGACAATCGTTGTGCAGTTGGGAACCGCAATCGTGCCGCGATGTGCACGAGCGTCGTCCGGATTGATCTCCGGAATCACTAGCGGTACGTCTGGATCCATCCGGAAAGCCGACGAATTATCCACCACGATGGCGCCCTGTTTAACCGCAGTGGGAGCAAATTCCCGGGAAGTGCCGGCACCCGCACTAAAAAATGCCAGATCAACGCCTGAGAACGAATCCCCTTTCAGCTCTTCTACGATCAACGGCTCTCCCCGGAACTTGAGCTCTTTGCCCGCGGACTTCGCCGAAGCCAGGAGCTTCAAGCTGTTAACGGGAAGGTCCCCCGTTTCGAGCAACTTGATTAATTCAGCGCCAACCGCACCGGTAGCGCCCGCGATTGCCAAATTCAAACCGTCAGCCATGGAAGGAGACAGAACCTACCCGAAAAACCCAATCGCGCTATGGGAATGCGCGATCGGGAACGGCTGATTGGGCGCCAGTTAATCACGGTTGCATCAGAATGCGCAACCAAAACGCGATTTAGTTGTTTATCTGATAGACGTCGGGACGGAAGTCGAGATCCGCCATGAAGGCCATATTGCCCCGGAAAATCCATCTTAATCGCTTCGGATTGAAAGCCTTTTCCTTCTGCGGCCCGTCGGGTTCGAATTTACGAAAAATGCATTTGTCTGAACCAAACGTTCAGCCTAATACCAAAGTGCTGCTAGCTAGGAAAGGAGGCGAGAGATAAAAATAATGAAGATCGTTAAATGCATCACCCTGGCGGCTTTTGCCGTAGTTGCCCTCGGCATGTCAGCCTGCCACAGTAACAACACCCCACCCCCAGCACCGGCGAAGACGACAACCGGTTACTCGAAGTAGGCCTGCGCCTTGGCGAGTATTTGATACCCGCCTCAGCGTCGA
>JAFAHI010000355.1 GCA_019237325.1 Verrucomicrobiota bacterium
CGACAGCCAAGTTAAGCTGCGTGGGTTCAGGATTGAGCTCGGTGAGATTGAAGCTCGGCTGCGTCAATGTGCCGGAATCAAAGAGGCGGCGGTTATCGCCAGAGAAGATGTGCCGGGCGATAAACGCCTGGTCGCTTACTTCACGACTATCGGCCTCGCAAGCGAGGCAGCGCTCCACGAGAATCAGGATCAAGCAGCGCTGATCAGCGCACTTCGCGCGGAGCTATCGACACACTTACCCGACTACATGGTGCCCAGTGCTTTCGTGAAGCTGGACGCTTTACCGTTAACCGTTAGTGGCAAATTGGATCGCAAAGCTTTGCCTGCTCCGGACGTCAATGCGCTATTAAAGCGCACGTACGAGGCCCCTGAAGGCAACATCGAACAGGCGCTGGCTGTCATCTGGGCTGACCTACTTGGACTGGAACAAGTCGGTCGTAACGATCACTTCTTTGAACTAGGCGGGCACTCACTCTTGGCTATTGAGCTCATGGAGCGAGTCCGCCGCCTGGGATTGATCCTGGAGGTACGCGATCTATTCACTGCTCCAACGTTGGCTGCTCTGGCCGCAACCCTCAAGGAGGGGAGTGGGATTTCGGTTCCCCCTAATCTCATCACTAAAGAGACCGAACGCATTACTCCAGAGCTCTTGCCCCTAATCGAACTGGAGCAAACTGAGATTGATCGCATCGTCCAAAAATTCCCTGTCGCCAATATCCAGGATATCTATGCCCTTTCTCCGCTGCAGGAAGGCATCCTCTTTCATCACCTGTTAGCGATCCAGGGTGACCCTTACCTGATGATGGTCCAAATGGCCTTCGGCGATCGCGCTATGTTAGATCGTTACGTCACTGCCATCCAAGAGGTCATTGATCGACACGATATCTTGCGCACCGCTTTCATGTGGGAAGGGCTGCGCGCACCTGCTCAAGTCGTGTTGCGTAGTGCCAAACTGGAAGTGACGGAGGTAAAACTTCAAGCGCACGAAGGCCCTCAAGAGTTAGGCCAGCGATTTGATCCGGGTCACTACCGCCTCGATCTGACTCAGGCTCCTCTGTTACGCGTGGTCGCTGCCCAGGAACCTTCAACTGGCCGCTGGCTGGTAGTGCTTTTGCTCCATCATTTGATCGGAGATCATTCCACTCTCCAGCTCATGCACTTTGAGGTGATGGCTCTGCTCGAAGGCCGAGCTCAAGCATTGGCGATCCCACTGCCCTTCCGTAATCTGGTAGCTCAGGCCCGGCTGGGTTCGACCCCTCAAGAACACGAGACGTTCTTTAGCTCTCTTTTAGCCGATATCGATGAACCCACGATTCCCTTCGGTTTTAGTGATGTCCACCACGACGGCAGCCAGATCGAAGAGGCTCATCTGCCTTTAAGTGCCACGCTTAACAACCGGTTACGCTCCCAGGCACGCCAGCTTGGAGTCAGTCTGGCCACTCTCTGTCATTTGGCTTGGGCTGCGGTGGTCAGCGCTACCAGCGGCCGAAGCCAAGTGGTGTTTGGCACCGTGCTTTTTGGTCGAGCCCAGAGTGCGGCTCTGGATCGAGCCATGGGCCTGTTCATTAACACCTTACCTATCCGTCTAGATCTCGATCAGAGAACCCTTAAAGAGGCAGTGCTTCATACTCACCGCCTATTAGCTGAGCTCATAAGCCATGAACATGCTCCTTTAGCTCTGGCCCAGCGTGCCAGCGCTCTCGCTGGTGGAGCGCCCCTGTTCAGCGCGCTACTAAACTATCGCCACAATAGTGGTGGCGCCTCACCGACTGCCGCTAGCCAAGAGCAAACCGTTGAATGGCTTGGGGGCCAAGAACGCACGAACTACCCTTTTACCTTATCGGTGGAAGATGGTGGGAGTACCTTAGGCTTAACCGCACAAGTGTTAGAGCCAATTGCTCCACTGCGGGTGTGTGAGTTCATGCAACGCGCTCTTGAAGAGCTCGTGGATAAGCTGGAAAGCGCTCCACTGACGCCGGTTTGCGAACTGCAGATTCTGCCAGCCTCCGAACGCGAACTCTTACTAAAGGGTTGGAACAAGACCGAGGCGCCCTATCCAAACGAGCTTTGCTTCCATGAGTTGTTTGAACAACAGGTTGAAAGAAATCCTGAAGCAGTCGCCGTTTTTCAAGATCACGTCTCTTTAAGCTATGCTCAACTTAACGGCTTAGCGAATCGACTAGCTCTTCAGCTGGTTGAACGAGGAGTTAAACCTGATGCGCTAGTGGCGGTATGCACTGAACGCAGGCCTTACCTGGTAGTGGCTCTGTTAGCCATCCTTAAAGCCGGCGGTGCTTATCTTCCCTTGGATCCTGCGTTGCCGCACCAACGGCTCCTTGACCTGCTGCAGGATGCTCAACCCTCCGTTGTTCTGACTGACCCTGCCGGGCGTAACGCCTTGGGCCAAGAGGTTTGTTCCACCCACTCTGTTTTGAGCCTCGATGATGTGCTCACTCTTGAGCCGGTTTCGACGAATCCACAGGTACCGGAGCTCAAGCCTTCGCACCTGGCCTATGTGATCTACACCTCCGGTTCAACCGGTAAACCCAAAGGGGTTTTGGTCGAGCATCGTAACGCGCTGAACCTGGTGTGCTGGACCACCGAAGCACTCAAACTCAGCTCTGAGAGCCGGGTGCTCCAATTTGCTTCTTTAAGCTTCGATGCATCGGTGTGGGAACTGCTCATGGCGCTGGGCTCAGGAGCAGCGCTTTATCTACCCAATGCTCAAGAGCGACAGGGTAGCGCCCTACTCGATTACGTCAGCGCACATGGACTCACGCATGCGTTGCTGCCGCCTGCCCTTTTACAGAGTAGCGCAGAGCCGGAACGCTGGGCTAAAGCACTCCCTACCCTGATCCTGGGTGGAGAAGCTCCATCCAGAGAATTGCTAAAAACTCTGGCTTCGGGAACGAATACCCTATTCAACGCGTACGGTCCTACTGAAATCGCAGTGTGCGCGACTCTGTGGCGGTGTCCCAAGGATTTTGACCACGGCCCAATCTCTATCGGGCGGCCTAATGCGAATGCTCAAATCTATATTCTCGACCCCCAAGGTCAGCCTGTCCCTATAGGGGTAATCGGCGAGCTTTACATTGGCGGAGCGGGCGTAGCGCGCGGCTATCTCAACCGGCCCGAACTAACTCGTGAGCGGTTTTTGCCGGATCCCTTCAGGTCCGGTAGGGATGAGCTCCTGCTCGTCCGGGGAACTGGTGGAAAATCAGAGGCGCGGATGTATCGCACCGGCGATCTAGCCCGCTATCTGCCCGACGGTAATATCGAGTTCCTCGGCCGTAACGACAGCCAAGTTAAGCTGCGCGGATTCCGTATCGAACTGGGTGAGATCGAAACGCGACTACGTCAATGCGCTGGAATTAAAGACGTAGCCGTCATTGCCCGGGAAGATGTTAAGGGAGACAAACGCCTGATCGCTTACTTCACCACCGGTAGGGACGAGCTCCCGCTCGTCCGAGGCGAGGCAGAGCTCCGCGACAGTCAGGATCAAGAGGACGAGGATCGAGGAGCTTTTATCAGTTCAGTTCGCACCGAGCTAACAATGCACTTACCCGAGTACATGGTGCCCAGTGCCTTCGTGCACCTGGAGGCTTTACCGTTGACGGTGAGCGGTAAACTCGATCGAAAAGCCTTACCTGCACCGGACGCCAGTGCGTTACTACAACGCACGTATGAGTGTCCTGTAGGCCACATCGAAGAAACACTGGCAGCTATCTGGGCTGAACTACTCAATGTTGAACGAGTTGGTCGCAACGATCACTTCTTTGACCTGGGAGGTCACTCACTCTTAGCGGTGCGTCTCATCGCCCAAGTGCAGGAACGCCTTGGAGTGGAATTACCTGTGGCGACGCTCTTTGCTCATCCAACTCTTTCAGACTGCGCTCAAGCCATTAGCGATCTATTAAGCTCTTCGGAAGCACTGACGCTGCCTCCTATCCAACCGGTCTCACGCGACCAACCGCTTGCCCTTTCTTTTGCCCAACAACGGCTCTGGTTTTTAGCGCAGTTTGAACAGACCAGCTCTACTTACCACATCCCGATTGTTTTACGATTTAGCGGAGCGCTGGATAAAGCCGCCTTCCGTCGCAGCCTGGACGAGTTGACTGCAAGGCACGAAGCACTGCGCAGCCTCTTTAAGGTTTCAGATGGTCAACCCCAGGTTGAACTCTTAGCGGCTAACTGCGGCTTTAGCCTCATCGAAGAGGACGTCAATCCCGAGGACCAATCAGCGATCCGACAGTTAATAGATGAAGAAACGCGAGCTCCGTTTGATCTGTCCCGCGGTCCCTTGATCCGTGGACGTTTACTCCGACTCAGCGCCAAGGAACATCTCTTTATTTTAACCCAACACCACATCGTCACCGATTTCTGGTCAACCGGAGTATTTATCAGAGAGTTGACCGCGCTTTACACGGCCTTAGTCGAGGCTCGAGCCGGCGAATCCCTAGCTCGATTGCCCATCCAGTACCCTGATTATGCGGCCTGGCAACGGCAATGGCTCTCGGGTCAACGGCTCCAGAGCCAAATTGACTATTGGCGTGAGAACCTGGCCGATGCACCGGTGCTTTTGGAGTTGCCAACCGATCGGCCTCGACCCGCGGAACAGTCTTTCAGCGCAGCAAGTGTGCCCATCCACATTGGTAAGGAGTTAACTGCCGACCTTAAAGTGCTGAGCCGCCGCTGCGGGACTAGTCTGTTTATGACCCTGTTAGGTGCGTGGGCCGCGGTGCTGGCACGGCTCTCAAACCAACCAGAAGTGATCATTGGCACCCCAAGCGCTAACCGTAACCGGACAGAGCTTCAAGACTTGATCGGCTTCTTTGTTAATACCTTGGCTTTGCGGATTGATCTGTCAGGTTCACCCACCGCGTTAGAGTTCTTAGAACGGGTCTGGCACACCGCGCTGGGAGCACAGCAACACCAGGATCTACCATTTGAACAGGTTGTCGAGATTGTGCAGCCGCCACGCCGGCTTGATCACAGCCCATTATTCCAGGTCATGCTCAGCTGGCAGAATCATGACCACCTCGCTTTAGAACTACCGGGCCTGGAAGTCAGTTTAACCGGCGGAACTCTGGACCATGTCAGGTTCGATCTAGAGCTGACCTTAGCTGATGACTCAAGTACGGGGGCTATCAACGGTGCGTTGAGCTACTCGACCGCGCTCTTTGACTCCGCCACCATGGAGCGGCATTGCGGGTATCTGCTGCGCTTGCTTGAGGGCATGGTGCGGGCTCCCGATCGTCCTATTGAGCAGATTGAGCTCATTAGCTCGGAAGAAAAAAGGCTGCTGCTAAACAACTGGAATCAGACTGATGCGCCCTACGAAAAAGAGCGTTGTATTCATGAGTTGTTCGAAGAGCGAGTTGCGCTGACGCCCGAAGCGATCGCGGTCGTTCAAGGAGAAGAATCTCTAAGCTACGCCCAACTTAACGGCTTAGCGAACCGTTTGGCCTATCAACTTATCGAGCGAGGAGTCAAACCTGGCGCTTATGTCGCGACGCTTCTCGAGCGCGGCATTCCATTAGTGATCGCGGAACTCGCTATTCTAAAGACAGGGGGCGCTTATGTCCCGCTGGATCCGAAACTGCCCGAAGAACGTCAGACATGGATGATGGCCGACTGCGCGGCTCAATTGGTGATCACCGACGCGCGGGTCGCTTTACCAAAGGGAGATACGCCGGTCCTGTTCATCGAAGCGATTTCGAATAAGCCCACTACTCACTCAGATCCCAAGCTGCCACTATCCAGCGAGCAGATTGCCTACGTAATGTATACCTCGGGTTCTACCGGGATCCCTAAGGGGGTGCTAGTTCCTCACCGAGCCGTCAATCGTCTCGTCATCAACTGCGGGTATGCGCATTTCGATGCGACGGATCGAGTGGCATTCGCGTCTAACCCGGCATTCGATGCAACTACCATGGAAGTCTGGGCGCCATTACTGAATGGCGGTCGCATCATCGTCATCGATTCGGACACCAGCCTGGATGCGCAACGCTTGGCGCAGACGTTGTCGCAATACGAAGTGACCGCTCTTTTCCTAACCACGGCACTATTCAACCAGCACGTCTTGTCCATTCCGTCCGCGTTGGCGCGATTGAAGTACCTGTTATGCGGAGGCGAACGGGAAGATCCCGAATCATTCGCGCTTCTTTTGAAGCACGATGGACCCAAACACCTCATTCATTGCTATGGTCCGACCGAGACTACCACTTTCGCTACGACTTACGAGGTACCCCGATTTGACGGAGCAGTGCATCGTCTGCCGATTGGTCGACCGATAGCAAACACCACCACCTACCTATTAGATGAGCACGGTCAACCGGTGCCGCGTGGAGTAAGGGGCGAGCTCTATATTGGCGGGGAGGGAGTCGCGTTCGGTTATCTCAATCGTCCGGAGCTGACCGCCGAACGCTTTCTAAGCGATCCCTTCAGTCCGATTCCTGGCGCACGAATGTATCGGACCGGGGATTTGGCTCGTTATCTACCTGACGGGAACATCGAATTTCTAGGTCGGAAGGATTCTCAAGTTAAGATCCGTGGTTTTCGCATTGAACCCGGTGAAATTGAAGCGCGTTTGATCCAGCATCCGGCGGTGAGCGAAGCGGTGGTGATAACTCGAGAAGACACCCCGGGTAACAAACGTTTGGTGGCCTACATCACGGCTGCTCAAGATGCGCCCCAGGATCTCGCGTCTGCCTTACGGGCTCATCTGGGTAGTGCTTTGCCCGAATACATGGTGCCATCAGCCTATGTGCGGATGGAGACTTTACCTCTAAACGCGAATGGGAAAATCGATCGGAGAGCTTTGCCGATTCCTCAGGATGAGGCCTATGTCCGGCAAGCCTATCAACCGCCCGAAGGAAAGACCGAGATCGCTTTGGCACAACTGTGGGAACAACTATTGGCCGTCGAACAAGTGAGCCGTAATGATCACTTCTTTGAGCTCGGAGGTCATTCGCTACTGGCTGTGCAGATGATCGCTCGTGCTCAAGAACTGGGTCTCAAAATCGGCGTTAACGAACTATTCCGGAATCCGATATTGCGGGACTTAGCCAAAATAGCGGTGGGCGAATCCATTTCTTCTGACTCAACCCGCGCAATCCCCGCCCGTCGAACCGGAAGTCAGCGTCCCGTGTTCTTTGTGCCTACTGGGCTAGGCGATCCCACTTATGTATTCGAAGTCGCCAAAGATCTCGATCCTGAGATACCCGTTTACGCGCTGCCGTGGCAATCGTTGGAAGAGCCTCAATTGCGAACCATGCAGGGAATGGCTGCCAGAATGGTCAGCATGATTCAAGCGATTCAACCGCATGGTCCTTATCGCTTAGCGGGTTATTCGTCAGGTGGGATCTTGGCTTATGCTATCGCCGAGCATTTACTTGGCATCGATCAGACCGTCGAGTTTCTCGGGTTCATCGATGTGAAACCGCCGCCGGCAAAAGGCAAAGAGCCCACCACGGCTCGCCAGATGATTCTTGATTACATTAAGAACAGCGAACATCCAGAAATCAGAAGCCGGATCCATTTACTAAGCGGATTGGCCGCAGAGTTCTCGCCCGCAGAGTTCATGCAGAAATGTCGAGACCTCGGCATAATGCCGGCAGACCGAGATCCGCAGGCCGAGGCTATGAGTTGGGAGCAGAAGGCCATCTTCGACAACGCCGTTAATTCCTATCGGCCTTTGGGGCTGCCGGTGACCGTTCATCAATTTCATGCGACCGAGATTACTGGATCGCCTGGGGCCGATGACCCGGAAACGGCAAAATTACTCGCCGAAATCCGAACGGAGAGGAATAGCTTCGAAATCGATTCCCGGATTCTGGATTGGGAACGGATACTTCCTGTCTCTTCGATCCAGCTTGTCCCGGTTCCCGGGAACCACATTACCATGGTGGCAGAAGCTGCTCATCGGACAGTGCTAGCAACGCAGTTTTCGGAAATCCTACGTGCCGAGCCTCGGCCCGGCAACGCTGCCGCCACCGCGTTCAACCCTCTCATTTCGTTGCACGCACCGCGGAGTTCGGAATTCCCCCTTTTCTGTATTCCCGGAGCGGGAGCAAATATTACGACCTTCTCGGATTTTGTTCTGGCGCTTGACGGTCGTGTGCCAGTGTACGGTCTTCAACCTCGAGGAATCGATGCGCTGAATCCGCCCCATCATAGTGTTGAGGCCGCTGCTGCCTGCAATCTCCAGCGCCTAGCCCAATTGGCAGCGAGCGGCCCGGTTCATCTGCTCGGCCATTCTCACGGCGCGACCGTAGCCTTTGAAATGGCTCGCCGCTTAGAAGCGGAAGGCCGCGTGGTTGCATCCCTCACACTTCTCGATGGTGAACCTCCTGATCCTAAAGAAATCAAGGTGCGCGACCTTAGCGATCGCCAGATTTTCGAAGACTTTGTTTCCGCGATCAGGCTGACATTCGAGCGAGCGATTTCGATCGATGAGGAGTTGCTGGCGACGGGGCAAACCGAATTGCTGCTAGCGCAACTGCACTCACAACTTCTTGCCGCCGGAGTGCTACCGCAACGCAGTCGTCCTAGCTTATTGCGCGGGCCCCTAACGACATTCGCGGCGGCGTGCAGAACTGTTTATTCTCCGGCGACACCTTACCGAGGGAAAGCTCGCCTCGTGCTGGTAGACGATCCAGCATTGGATGCCGATGCAAACCTGAAACAGCGGCAACTCTACGTCAGCGGCTGGAAGGCCAATGTTGCGGAGCTCGATCTTTGGGATGGACCGGGGAGCCATTATTCCATGCTCCGTCCCCCTCATGTCAATGCACTAGCGAAATGGTGGTGAGACGACTAACCCCGGATCCCGAAGACGGAAAAATCCGCAGATTACGCAGATTTAAGACATTAGAAGTAAAACCGTGCACCAAAGCCCAGGACAAAAAATCGTAAGAAATTGTGATCCGGATCCTCCGTTAATCTGCGTAATCTGTGAAATCTGTGGATCTAAAATTTTGGATTTTGGGTTCTATCTCGGGCTGCATTTTGACGAATTAACAACGCGAACCCGTCGCAAGAAAT
Source organism: Verrucomicrobiota bacterium (assembly GCA_019237325.1). Taxonomy (GTDB): domain Bacteria; phylum Verrucomicrobiota; class Verrucomicrobiia; order Chthoniobacterales; family JAFAMB01; genus JAFAVN01. Next base: position 9,046 of record JAFAHI010000355.1, read on the forward strand.
GGACTCACTTTATTTTGGCAAGGAATCAACGCCATGAGTAGTACAACCAAACAGGCGGATCTTTGGACGATCCTGAGAATGCCGCGCTTCAGAAATGTTTGGATAGGAGCTTCGATCTCACAACTAGGCGACGTTTGCTTTCTGATCGCAGTTCCCTGGCTCGTCCTCCAAATGACCGGGTCCGGTCTGGTGTTGGGTTCCCTGGCGATGGCCGTTGCTATCCCTCGTTCTATTTTATTGCTGTTGGGGGGCTCGGTTAGCGACAGGTTACCCCCGAGCTTGATCTTGATCGTCGGGAATCTGGTCCAAGCCGTTTCCGTTGCCATCGTGGCAATTCTGGCCTGGAACAAGATGCTATTTCTGTGGGAGCTCTATATTCTTGGTTTTTGTTTTGGCGTAGCCGACGCCTTTTGTTCTCCAGCGCTGAATGTCTTGGTACCCAACCTCGTGCCCAAAGATAACCTGCAAGCGGCGAATTCATTGCTGCAAGGCACTGCTCAAATCTGCCTGCTCTTCGGAGCAGGAGCTGCCGGTCTTCTGGTCGATAAATTCGGCGTCATTCCGGCCTTGGCCATTGATTCGGTAAGTTTCCTTTTTCTCGTGACCGCTTTACTTTGCATCCCCATCATGCGTAATGCCTCGGCAGCCGAATCAGGGATCTTGAGCGGGGTATTAGACGGTCTTCGTTACGTTTACAAAAACGAACTGCTGCGTTCGTTAATCGTCTCTTTTGCTTGCATCAATTTTTGTGTGAACGGCGCTATCCAGATCGGCCTTACTGCGTTGGCTAAATTCAGATTTAACTCCTCGACCGATTTCGGGATTTTGATCACGACTGCTTCGCTTGGAGCTCTGGTAGGAACACTGGCGGCGGGCGTGTGGCGCATCGATAAAGACTTGCGATTAATGATCGTGGGAGCTTCTGCGATCATGGCCGTGCTGCTGCTCGTCCTGGGCCTGGACCTTCCATTCTGGTCGGTTCTGGTTATCGCGGCTCTTTTGGGCGTCGTTGCCGGCTACACAAATATTTTCGTCGTGGCCTGGTTACAGGGTAATATTAGCACGAACTTCCGGGGTAGCGTGATGAGCGCTTTAGTACTCGGTTCAACCGGACTCGCGCCTATTTCGTTAGCGGTGAGCGGGCTGTTAGTACAATTGGGCTTTCCCACCTTGTTCATTTCCGCAGGGGTGACGCTGTCGCTGGTGGCAATATTTATGGCCCTGCGCAGTAAAGAATGGTCCCGGCAAGCGACCGTTGCTTTAGCGGACACTGCCGACCGTTCCACCTCGTAAGGAGCTTCGTCCTCGTCCTTCCGCCTTCGCTGCCTTTCTGTGGAGCGCTGCCTCGCTTGCGAGGCCGGCTTGAGCGGTCGGCACTGTCCGGCTTGGACTTCGTCGGACAAGCTGTCGTCGAATCCTGGTAAACCTAGGATAAGACACAGACAGGGATAGCCGCGAAAGAACGCAAAGAGCGCAAAAAAATATGCAAAATTAAGGGATCAGATTCTAGATAGTCGCGATTATAGGCCCAAGGCTCGCATCTAACTTCTGCCCACTTTAGCAGCTTCTTATGTCGCTTTTTTTTTGCGATCTTTGCGCTCTTTTGCGGCTAGTCCCGTTCCGTAGCCCAGCGCCGACGTATTCTCATCCTGCTTTTTTTTTGCGCTTTTTGTGCCTTTTTGCGGCTATTCTCGTCTTAGCTTAGCGCCTTTGGGTTGAAACCCCAGGCTTAGTTCTGAAGTCCCTTCGGGACACAAGCCCGAACACCTGTCCGCATTTTCGAAGCCACATCAGAGTGATGGAGTAATGGAATGTTGGAGAGCTGCGGCTTTCTCAGGATTGAACCCAGTGAGCGGGTCGGGAATGCTTACTCAACCACAATCTGTTCCTTGGTGCTGACCTTTATCTCCGGTTTACCACGATAAAGCTGAATCGTACCTACGATCTTCACCTTTTTACCCTCCAAATTCGCAAGATTTGGATCTGCGGCCTCGGGTGCATCTTGCGGGATCCACACCACGAATGTGACATTTGGATAGTCCCCGCCAAAATTGAGAAACGTGTTCCCATTCCTGCTCGTGAACACCTTGGTAATCGTCCCTTCTACGGAAGCCGCCTGACCCACGTGCTGCGCTGCTTCGGAATCAGAAATGACGGTATCAGCCTGAGCTAGACCTCTAAATAGCCAAAATGCACAGGCAAGGGCAGAAAAGAGAACTAAACTGGGTCGTATCTTCACGGGAATACCGCAGCGTTCACGATCTTCGGTTTCTTGGCTAGTTGGAACTTTCCAGAATTCCCCTTTCGATCTCCAAAGACTGTTCTGGTTGTTGGATTACCCGAGGACAAAACCACCATCCACCGCCAAGGACGCTCCGGTGATATTGGCCGCCTGGGCCGAACTGAGAAAGAGCACCGCATTGGCGATATCATCCGGCATTAGTATTCGACCGAGCGGGACCGCGGCTGCCACACTCTCTATTGTCGCAGGCGAATCCGTCTTTTTCGAAAGCTCGAAGTATCCTTCCAGCATCCGGGTAAAGACTGGCCCCGGAGCGAGCTCATTGACCCGGATCCCGAGTTTGCCGCATTCGACTGCAGCGGTCTGGCCGAGCATCTTTGCCGCCGCTTTACTAGCATTGTAAAGGGCGTTACCAGGAAACGCGCGTTGTCCGGCAGCCGACCCGACGTTAACGATCGACCCTCCACCGTTCAATTTCATCGCGTTAATCTCTTCGCGTAAACACAGAAAAAGGCCTCTGACATTAGCATTAAAAATCCGGTCAAAATCCGTTGCAGTATACGCAAGCAAGTCTGCCGCGATGTCGACCGCGGCACAATTCACAGCGTTATCCAGTCTACCATGCGTGTTAACCACGTCGGTTAAAGCCCCGATAATTTCGGTCTCCTTGACGAGATCCATTTTCACAAACAAAAAATTTCCCGGTTTTCCGGATGTTGTTTCTGCCAAACGCTCGGTTTCGCGGCCTGCTTGCTCATTTCGGCCGGCGCCCACGACCTTTGCGCCCTCGCGAGCGAAGGCCAACGCAACCGCGCGCCCGATGCCGGAGGTCGCGCCTGTAACGAAAACGACCTTATCTGTGAACTCGCCAGCAGCCACGGTTTGTGATCCTACTGTTTCTGGAAATCGACGCCAAGACTAATAGAACGGAACCAGAGCTCGGCCAAAAGCAACCGACGACCACCGTCACTGCCTGCACAATTCGTAAAGCTCACAAAGGACACGAAGACAGACAGATTCATAGCTTCAGTCTTTGCGGTCTTTGTGTCCTTTCCGTATTGTGATCCTCGGTTTGTTTCCCCTGAAGTCCACCTGAGCCCGATTCAGCACTACCGGTGAAAGAAACCAGACCGCCTTAGCCAGCGAAAGGATGATCGCGTAGACCGCAGTCACGAACTCGCTAACCCCAGGCATATTAAAGACACTAAGATCGACGAACAGAATGATCACTTGGATGCCAATCATGAATCCGAGCCAGCGGCGAAGGAATGGACTGGTCGCGATAACCCAAGCGTAAATCGCCAGCCCAATCGGCAGGGTGTAAGACGCAAAGAGTCCCAGTAAAGTATCTAAGTCGACTGAACTAATGTACTTCGCCGGAAAAAGCTTGAGGATGCCTAACTCTTCCACCGCGTTTTGGCAGGTGAGAAAGAAGGTGCCCAAAATCAAAATGGTAATGCCGAAATCGGCCAAGATCGGTCTGGTGGGGCGAAGATGTCCGAAGATGACCCAATAGCCAATAATGCAAGTGATTGGGTCGATAAGTGATGCGATGTAGAACCGGCCCACGTTGGTGGGATCCAACTGCAAGAAAAGGAAAGTTAGACAGGCTAACGCATCAACCAGAGAGGCGACGCAAGCAACGATGTCACCTCGTGTGCGCCTGAAGGGGATCGTTGGTTTCGTCAGCGTTGTCGGGATCACATTGGTTGTTCTGGGGGACCTTCTAAATTACGAAAAAATTATTGAAATTAAGATCCCGAAAAGCAAGGATTGCGTTATGTGTTTGTTTGAACATACCAACACATGTCATCCCTAGCAAAATCTCTGCTTTAGGGTCGAGTTCTTCTGGGGTCAACGTTCCTCACTTAGACCACTGAATGCGAACTCGAGACGGCTATAAAAACATTCACTGAGTCAATAGTAATGGAGGTAAGGGGATTCGAACTCTGGGTCACCGGAGCTGTTCCATTGACTTCCTTCGATGGGCTTAGATACAGGATCTACGACGAGATAAGAAAAATGCGCATAGCACTGGAAATTGCTGAGTGTTACAGCAACCAAAACGCCAGCTGAGGGTGAGAGCCAGGCGATGAGCAGTAAAACGCTGCGATTTTGTGTAAAGTACGGGGCATGACCTTTGGGGGACAGATCAACCGCGTCGAGGTCGTGAACGACGCCATCGGCGCTAACAGGCCTAGGGAGCTTGCGAGCGACCGAATCGGGCAGGCTGACGAGCAATCTTAGATAGGTTACCTGTCCTCATCTGCACGTCTTCGAGCTACTGATAGTCACGGCGCCCACTTCCAAAGCATCCTTCCGGTCGACGCCAGTAGGCAGGCTTTGATTTTAGGAGGGTAGAGGCTTCCTAAAGTGGGTTTTTAAGACTCCGGAAGACGACGAAGTCTGTGCGTCGCACCTTAATCAACCAAAATGGTGGCGCTTGAGGGAAAAACAGAATCTACCAAACGCTTTTCGGGAATCCGGTTCCAATCGACATTTTCCGAAGAGTCATGGATAAGGCCGAAACATGTACGGTAGCACCACCGCTTTTTTAGTGTCGGAAAAATCTAAGGTTGGCACTTCATCCGCAGTAACAACCGCCGCTGGATCTGAGGGTTTGACAAGGCCCACCCAGTGGTACGCCGGTTTTTCATCTACTATCTGCTCAGCGGCCCAATGGTACGATACTTTGCCATTTCCGTCCTCTTGTAGCTGCACGGACAACTGCGAGTCCTGATTAAGTCTTGCGCCATCGACGGTAAATACGCGACCTACAGTATTCAGGTCACGGATCCATATGAATATGTCAAAATCTTCTTCGTTAGTGACATCGAGGGTTACCATAGCAATCGGCAGCATGTCACACGCTGCGCGTGCCGCAATACGCACAATGACGTATATGTGCTCTCAGGCAGGTCCGGATCTCTCGCAAGACTGCCACGTTTAACAACGGTCTAGGAGAATAATTGCCGCGCCGCGAGATAGCGGTCCAGCGATCCTTGCGCTGGGTCCGAACTTTCCATCCCACAATTTCGAGGATCGCGTGTCCGAAGGAAACATTCTCGATGCAGGTTTTTCTTTCAGTACCAAGCCGATTCGGTATTTTGCCTTTGTACGGAGATCACACGTGAAGGTGCCCAAGAGCTCGCCCGCAGCCAGCGCCGGCGGGGTTGAAATTACTCGATCGAGTAGGATGCTGTCTTCCTCGCAAAACCAGTTGATGCATTCGCTCCCAAGATTTTTTATGCCCCTTGGGCAATGACGCTTCGTGAACCAAACGATCGAATGGCTGAAGAGAGAGAATGACGCTCAAAAAAACTCGATGTTTTTTGAGACAGGTCGCTCTTTGATTGAACTGTGCGAAGGCCGGTTTAAGCCTCTGATTCAACGATTCGGGAAGCCATGCGGTGAAATATGCAGGGAGGCAATCGCTCAAACTGTACCCGATCCCTCCAAGAGCGATGGTAAAATTCACGCGCTTTGTGACGCGTTGCTTGCCGCTGAAGGCCGGTTGGGCCCATGAACGCAGACGATAAACGTGTCTGCCCGGTTTGCAGGGTGTCATTCTCCGCCAGCGAAGAGTTCTGTCCGGTCTGCGCATTCCGAGCGGCACTCCAGCCCGACTCCACTTCTACCGAATTGATCGATAGCTCGATTCCGGACTTACGCCTTGGACATTACGAAATCAGGACTCACGAAGACGGAACGCCCATCGAGTTAGGTCGCGGCGCCATGGGTATCACTTACAAGGCGTTTGATGTCGATCTGCGACGTTTGGCGGCTCTGAAGGTGATCAGCCCCCACTATCTCGCCGATGAATCGGTGCGGTTCCGATTTTTGCGGGAGGCTCGAGCGGCTGCCAGTGTCCGCCATCAGAATGTCGCTTCGGTCTTCGAATTGGGGGCAACCGGAGTGAATTATTTTTACGCAATGGAGTTTGTTCAGGGAGAAACGCTCGAGAGGCTCATCAAACGTTCTGGCCGCCTTGAGATCAAGCTTGCCCTGGAAATTGTTATTCAGATTGCCGCTGGCTTAGACGCCATAAACAAAGAGAACCTGGTGCATCGTGATATTAAACCGAGCAACATTATGGTTAGCTTGACGGCAGATGATGTTCCATCGGTAAAGATTATCGATCTTGGGTTGGCAAAGATGCTGCCCGAGTCAGAATCTCAGGCAGCCGTCTCGCTTCCCGGAGCCTTTGCGGGAACGCCGCAATTCGCCAGTCCCGAACAATTCACTGGAAGCGAAGTCGATATCCGTTCCGATCTGTACTCACTAGGGGTAACGCTCTGGCAGATGCTAGCTGGCCTACCCCCATTTCGGGGTACTCCAGCCGAGGTCATGCACCAGCATCTCAACGCACCTCTACCGCTCGAACAGATAAAAGATGAGCCACAGCCGGTCGTAGCTCTGCTTGAGGTGCTCTTAGCGAAGGACCCGGCGCACCGTTTCCAGAGTCCACACCAGCTTCTGGAGGCCATGCCGTCAGTCATCAGTATGATCGAGACAGAAGGTTCTATCGCTCTGCAGACACTGCGCCGATTCCCCGACCAAGCCAGCAGTCACCGACGAATAACGACGAAAATTTCCAGATGGCGAACGGCGCTGTTGCCGCCATTCAAAACCCGCGTTCTCCTATTGTCGGCGATAGCATTAGTAGTCGGCTGCGGATTGATTGTCGGGGTAAGAGTTTTTCTTGGATCTAGGCCGGTGATTTCTGACGCGACCGCTACGCCGGGAAAGAGCATTGCCGTTCTTCCTTTCGAGAACATAAGCGCGAATAAAGACGACGCGTACTTTGCGGACGGCGTGCAGGATGAAATCCTCAACAACCTTGCCAGGATCACCCAACTCAAGGTCATCAGTCGTACCTCGGTGATGCAGTATCGAGCGGATACCAAACGAGATCTGCGCCAGATTGCGATCACCTTAGGCGTGACCAACGTACTGGAAGGAACTGTCCGTCGATACAGTAACCAGGTCCGGGTGAGTATCGAGTTGATAGATGCCGATAATGACCACACGGTTTGGGCCGACAGCTATGACCGAGACCTAACCGATATCTTCGCCATCCAAAGTGAGATCGCCCAAACGGTTGCGTCTAAACTAAGGGCCCGTTTGTCCTCATACGAACGAAAAGACATCGAAGAGAAGCCCACCGTTGACCTGGAAGCCTATGACCTGTATCTCCGGGCAAAGGAATTAATTGCGAACGCCGAACTGTTTGCCATCGGAGATGAGCGCGAAAATCTTTTGAGCGCAATCAGCTTCCTCGAGCAGGCGGTCCGAAAGGACTCGAAGTTCGTTCTTGCCTATTGCCTAGTCGCCAGAGCGAATGACGATCTATATTTGGACATTGATCGGTCAACCGCGAGGCGCGCACTCGGCGACGTCGCCGTTAACGAAGCCGTCCGGCTTCAACCAGATCTTCCGCAGACGCGCTTGGCAGTTGCTCGACACCTGTATTATTGCTATCGCGACTACGGTAAAGTTCGTGCTCAGATCGCGATAGTTCAGGGCGCCCTTCCGAACAATTCAGACGCGCTCACCCTGGCTGCCATGGCTGATCGGCGAGAAGGCCTTTGGGACGAATCGACAAGAGGCATGCAAAGGGCCGTGAGCCTAGATCCCAGAAATCCCGAAGTTTTCACGCGTTTGCTTGAGAACTATATGTGCCTTCGCCACTATCAGGAGGCCGAAAAGACATGTGATCGGCTACTGGAGCTTGGTACCGATACACCAGGTTTCCAAGTACGAAAGGCCTCCATCGCGTTTGCAGAGAAGGCGGATATATCCGCTTATCGGGCTGCTTTAGAAGCCCTTCCACCTTCGGCGAAGCACGACATGGTAACCACTGCGGACCGCATGTACGCCGCCGCGCTCGACCATGACTGGAAGGCCGCTAAGGAAATTCTCAGCGACAACTCCAACCAAGAGCTAATATTTTTCTGTGGAACTGCGGTTCCTCGGGCATGCGTGGAAATCTGGCTGGCTATGGTTTGCGGAGACCATCCTACGATGGAAGGCAGATTCGGATCAGCCCGCGACGAGCTCAAGCAAAGATTCGATCAAGACCAAAGTGACCCAAAGCTATTGAGCGCGCTGGGCATAGTCGATGCCGCATTGGGTCGCAAGGACGAGGCGATCGAGGAAGCGAAACGCGCGGTGGAATTACAGCCTATTTCGCGAGATGCGATGGACGGCCCCAGTTATGTGTTTAGCCTGGCCGTCGTTTATGCGCAGACCGATCAACCGGATCAGGCGTTCGAACAGTTGGACATTCTTGCTAGAACCCCTTCCCGCTGGACAAGCTATGGCTTATTTAAGCTCGAACCTGCGTTCGATCCGCTTCGCAAAGATACACGCTTTGACCAGTTATTAGCGCAGCTCGAGCCGCAGGAGTAAGAAATGGGATTGCTTCGAGGTTCAGCGAAATCTTCAGCAGTGACTCACTTTGAACCATTACAGATTAGGGCATTTTCTATGGAGGTAAGGGGATTCGAACCCCTGGCCTTCTCATTGCGAACGAGACGCTCTACCAACTGAGCTATACCCCCATTTGAAAGGCCGGACGGGATAGTTAGCGCTTAAAGAGGATTGGTGCAAGAAGCATTTGGTCTTTATCCGTGGCCTAGGCCTAAGGAATGCCCGAGACAACCCAATCAGACCGCCCCGCTGGGACGGGTCCCTTTTTGCATTTGTTCCAGGCAGTAAACTGCCTGGCATTAGTCCCTACGGGGCGACGGTTTCCCGTTATGAAAGCTCTTTCCGACGCGCCTAGAGCTTACTCAGGGGAGGCCTCTCACCTCTAACAAATCACTTCTCACTTCTCACGCTTTCGGTTGCCGTACTTTTTCTTTCTTTTCTTCTCGTTCCTCATTTAAACGGCGCAACTCGGAGGCCAATTGTTTTTGAAGTTGTTCGACCTGGTCGAATTTTCCTTTGGCCTGTTCTTGAGCGATCTCACTCTTTAGCAGCAATTCTTTTTCAGCAATCTTCGCCGTGTAAAGAGAATCGATCTCGGCAATCTGGGCGCGTTGTTCAGCGTTTAAAGGGACAGACGGTGCATTTTTTTGCAGGCGCTCCATGGCGAGCTCATAAGCCGATTTCATAGGTCTCTCCGGTGACTGTGCAGGGACTGATGAGAATTTTCAACTAGCGAAACGCTGGGACGTCCGAACATGGAGTGTTGGAGTGGCGGAGTATTGGAGTGTTGGAAGGATGGGTCAATCCGCATCACTCCAGTGCTCCATCACTCCAGTGCTCCATCACTCCAATGCTCCACCACTCCGCTCGCCACCCCACGCAGGCTGCCACCCTACCGCCCTACCCTTTCGCAAACTCGAGCTCCTCCCCTTTTTCCTCGGCTTGGATGGTGTCACCGGAGGCGAACTTGCCTTCTAGCACTGCGAGGCTGAGAGGATCGAGCAATAAGCGTTGGATCACCCGCTTCAAAGGGCGGGCGCCGTAGACCGGATCATAACCTTCCTTGGCCAATAGATGCTTGGCGCTATCTTGAAGTGTCAGCTTCAGGCCTTGTTGCTGGAGCCGTCGCAGCACCCGCGCCAGCTGGATATCGACGATCTTGGTCAGTTCGTCTTCGGTTAACCGATCGAAAATGATGATCTCGTCGACCCGGTTCAAGAATTCGGGCCGGAAATGGTTCCGAAGCGCTTCCATCACCCGCCGGTTCCGAACCTCGCGATCGGTCGCATCCATGATGAACTGGCTACCGATGTTGCTGGTCATGATAATGACCGTGTTCTTGAAATCGACCGTCCGACCTTGACCATCGGTGATCCGGCCATCGTCCAAGACCTGAAGCAGAACGTTAAAGACGTCCGGGTGCGCCTTCTCGATCTCATCGAACAGCACCACGCTATAAGGTTTCCGGCGCACCGCTTCACTCAGTTGGCCGCCTTCTTCGTACCCGACATAACCCGGAGGCGCCCCGACCAGACGAGCCACGGTGTGCTTTTCCATGTACTCGCTCATGTCGATACGGATCATCGCGTTCTCGTCATCAAAGAGAAATTCAGCCAGCGCCCGAGCGAGTTCGGTTTTTCCAACGCCGGTAGGACCAAGGAAAATGAAAGAACCGATCGGGCGGTTCTCATCTTGCAGTCCAGCACGCGCCCGGCGCACGGCGTTTGAAACCGCTTTGATCGCTTCTCGCTGTCCAATGACGCGTTCCCCGAGCCGGTCTTCCATGTGCACGAGCTTTTCTCGCTGGCTCTCTTGCAGGCGCGAAACCGGGATCCCGGTCCAGCTCGACACGACCTCCGCGATATCTTCCTCGGTGACTTCTTCCTTCAGAATTTGTTTAGACTTCTGGAGCTCGCCGAGACGGTTGTTGGTTTCAACCAGTTGCTTATTCAGTTCAGGTAATCGTCCGTATTGAATTTCACTGGCTTTACCCAAGTCGCCGCGGCGTTGAGCCTGTTCCGATTCCAGTTTCAGATTTTCGATCTGTTCCTGGAGTTTACGCGACTGCTCGATGACCTGTTTTTCATTCTGCCATTGAGCTTTGAGTTGAGCACTTTGCTCCCGCAAATCGGATAGCTCTTTTTCGAGGCGCTCTAACCTTCGCCGGCTCGCTTCGTCTTTCTCATTCTTTAACGCCTGCCGCTCCATCTCCCGTTGCATCACTTCGCGCTCGATCTGGTCGATCTCGGTCGGCAAGGAATCGAGCTCGATTTTCAGGCGGGAAGCAGCTTCGTCGACTAGATCAACGGCTTTGTCAGGCAGAAACCGATCGGAGATATAACGGTGACTTAAAGTGGCCGCGGCTACTAGAGCCGCGTCCTGAATACGAACCCCGTGATGAACTTCATAGCGTTCCTTTAGTCCACGCAGGATAGCGATTGTATCTTCCACGCTTGGTTCATCCACCATTACCGGCTGAAACCGGCGCTCGAGAGCAGCATCTTTCTCGATGTGCTTCCGATACTCGTCGAGCGTGGTGGCACCGATGGTCCGCAATTCGCCGCGTGCCAGCTGAGGTTTAAGCAAGTTCGAAGCGTCCACTGCGCCTTCGGCAGCCCCTGCCCCGACGATGGTGTGCAGCTCGTCGATAAAAAGAATAATTTCTCCCTGCGATTCAGTGACCTCTTTGAGGAACGCTTTCAAACGATCTTCAAACTCGCCCCGGAACTTTGCCCCCGCGATCATCGAGCCGAGGTCCATGGCGATAATCCGTTTCTTCTTTAACGAATCCGGCACATCGCCACTGACGATCCGTCTGGCTAACCCCTCCACAATCGCGGTCTTACCCACGCCAGGTTCTCCTATCAGAACGGGATTGTTCTTGGTTCTCCGGGACAGGACCTGCATTACCCGTCTGATTTCCTTATCCCGCCCAATCACCGGATCGATCTTGCCTTTTCGCGCCGCTTCTGTCAGATCACGTCCATATTTTTCGAGGGTTTGATATTTGCCCTCCGGATTTTGGTCAGTCACCTTCTGGGCTCCGCGGACGGCCTGCAGCGCCTGCATCATCCGGTCTCTAGTGACCCCTTGAGCTCGTAGAATCTTACCTGCCGCAGTGGCCGGCGAATCGACCAAGGCCAAAAGAAAATGTTCGACGCTGACATAATCGTCCTTCAGCTTCGACATCTCTTTCTCCGCCTGATCCAGGGCGTTTCGGAGGTCAGTTCCCAGGGTTTGGCCGGTGTTTCCGCCACTGATCTTGGGTCTGCGCCGAAGGTCCTCCTCGAGCTGCTGTTCTACTGCGTTCGGCTGAACATTCAGTTTCTCGAGTAGCGGCCGAGCTAACCCATCCGGTTGCCGCAGCAAAGCAAGAAACAGATGCTCCGGACTTAGTTCCTGGTGCTGCATTTCAGAAGCCAAAGATTGGCTCTCTTGCAGACCCTCTTGCATTTTCGCCGTGAAACGATCGATCCGCATAAAGGGAATCTAACCAGCCTTGTTTAAGAATCTAGGCCG